>NZ_JABWRG010000121.1:0-13833 GCF_014268825.1 Pseudomonas sp. SWRI51
GCGCAGCAGCCCTGAAAACCCAAAGGGCTGCTGAGCAGCCCAACGCGGGACAAGCCCGCTCGCCACAACTCTCTATCATTCCCCACAGGATTGGGTCCAACCACATGGCCTCTGTGGGAGCTGGCGAAGCCTGCGATGAGGGCGGCGCAGGGACCACGCTTTAACCCAGCAACGCTAAAGCTTTCACCCGCGCGGGGCCACTATGTGGCCAGCCGCGCTGCAGGTTCTCCCAGGCTGATTACACTGTTCAAACCGCCACACATGGAGTACCTGGGATGGGCTGCGTGTCGATGGACCTTTTAGCAGTCGATGCTGCCGTGAGCATCCGGCAATGAAACGTGGCATATCACTGCAACTGGTGGTGGCACTGGCCATTGTGCTGGGCATGCTGCTGCTCGGCAGCGTGCTGGCCTGGCAGGGCTATCGCGGGCTGCGCCAGACCTTGGTCACCGCAGCAGGCGATGGCGCCCAGCAGGTCGGCAAAACCATCGAGGAACGCGCCAGGCGCCTGGTCGAGCCGGCCCAGAGCAGCATTCGCCTGCTGGCGTTCAACCCGCCGGCCAGCGACCTGCAACAGCGCCTGCAACGCTTGCCGCAACTGGTCGAAACCCTTAATGCCAACCGCATGCTCAGCGCCGCCTACCTGGGTTACCCCAGTGGCGATTTCATGCTGGTGCGGCGTCTGCGCGCCCCGCAACTGCTCGAACGTTTCGCAGCGCCTGCCGGCACCGTCTTTCTGGTGCAAAGCGTAAGTCATGGCGCCGACGGCTCGATACTGGGCGAGTGGCGCTTCTACGACCGTGCACTGAACCTGCTTGCCACTCAGCTCAAGCCCGACTACCGCTACGACCCACGCACCCGGCCCTGGTTCAGCCAGGCCAATGCGCAAGCCGGCACTGTGCTGACCCGACCCTATGTGTTCTTCACCACCGGTGAAATCGGCCTGACCATGGCCCAGCGTAGCGCCGATGGTGCCTCGGTGATCGGCATGGATGTCTCGGTCAACGACCTGGCCAGCGAAAGCCGTGACCTGCGCATCACCCCTGGCACTGAAATCGCGGTGGTGGACGGGCAGGGCAGTGTGGTGGCCTACCCGGAACTTGAGCGGGTGATCGTGCGTGACGGCCGCACGGTGCGGCTGGCAAATATCAGTGCGCTGGGTATTCCCAGCCTAGCGCAGTTGTACGCCAACCCACCCCAAGGCTCCCGGCCACGGCCCTTTGAAGTGAACGGCCAGCACTGGTATGGCATGCGCGTGCCATTGAACCTGGCCGGGCAGGACCTGCAGGTGCTGATTGCGGTGCCTGCGCACGAACTGCTGGCCGAGGCGCGCAAGGTGCTGCTGGACCAGTTGCTGTGGATTGCGGCGCTGATCGCCGTGCTATTGATGCTCGGTGGCCTGCTTGGCCAGCGCATAGGCCGGCCGCTGCGGCAATTGGCCGACCAGGTGCGGGGCGTTGCCGGGTTCGATTTTGCGCGCCAGGTCGGGGTGGTATCGCGGGTCAGTGAGGTCGGGGAACTTAGCCAGGCGCTCGGGCGCATGTCTGCAACCATTGGCAGCTTCCAGGCCATCACCCTCACGCTGAGCCGCGAGAGCCATCTGGAACGCATGCTCGACGGTGTGCTCGGGCATTTGGTGACGGCTGCCGAGGTGAGTGCGGGCGCGGTTTATCTGCTCGATGACGATCACGCCCAGTTGCGCCTGGCCGCTGCCTGCCATGGCGATGGCTACCCCAGCGAACTTGCCGTTTGCCAAGGCGCGCAACACGATCTGCCGGCGTTGGTCAGCGAGGCGTTGGGGCTGCAAGGGCGCAGCCTTGCTGTGGTGCTCAACGACCGTGACCAGGCTTTGCTCGGCATCCTGATTCTGCAACTGGAAAACGGTGCGGCGGTGGGTGAGCCGTTCCGACGCTTTGTCGAAGAGCTGTCCGGTGCAGCCGCCGTGGCCATCGAAACCCGGCAACTGGCCGAAGCCCAGCAGCGCCTGCTGGACGCCCTGATCAAGCTGCTGGCCGATGCCATCGACGCCAAGAGCCCCTACACGGGTGGGCACTGCGAACGCGTGCCACAACTGGCGCAGCTGCTGTTGGACCAGGCAGTGCAGGCCGACAGTGGCCCCTACGCAGGCTTTGCCATGACTGAGGCCGAGCGCTACGAATTCCATGTCGCCGCCTGGCTGCATGACTGCGGCAAGGTCACCAGCCCCGAGTATGTGGTGGACAAGGCCACCAAGCTCGAAACCCTCTACAACCGCATCCACGAAGTGCGCATGCGCTTCGAGGTGCTCGGCCGCGATGCGCAGATCGTCTACTGGCAGGGCGTGGCGGGCGGCGCCGATCAGGCCGCCTTGCAAACCACGTTGCAGTGCTGCCAAGCCCAATTGCAGGCCGACTTTGCCTTTGTCGCCAACGCCAATATTGGCGGCGAGTTCATGGAGCAGGCGGATATCGAGCGCCTGCAGCAGATCGGCCAGCGCTGCTGGCTGCGCCATTTCGATGATCGCCTGGGGCTTTCCCGTGACGAGCAGGCGCGCCTGGCCGAGCTGGCGGTGATGCCATTGCCTGCTACCGAGCTGCTATTGGCCGACCGCCCCGAACACCGCGTTCCCTGGGGCTCGCGCAAGCCGCCGGTTGCGGCGGACGACCCGCGCAATACATGGGGTTTCGACATGCGCCTGCCGGCTTATGCCAGCGATGCCGGCGAGCTGCACAACCTGTCGATTCGGCGCGGCACACTCACTGACGAAGAGCGGTTCAAGATCAACGAACACATCGTGCAGACCATCATCATGCTCAGCTCGCTGCCGTTCCCTCGCCAACTGCGGCGAGTGCCGTCAATTGCTGGCAACCACCACGAGAAGATGGACGGCAGCGGCTACCCCAGGCGCTTGGGTGAAGAGGCGTTGAGCATCCCTGAACGGGTAATGGCGATTGCCGATATCTTCGAGGCCCTGACCGCAGCGGATCGCCCGTACAAGGCACCAAAAACCTTGTCGGAGTCGGTGAAGATCATGGCCTTCATGGCCCGCGACCGGCACATCGACGGCGAGTTGCTGCGGCTGTTCCTCAGCAGTGGCGTCTATCGCCACTATGCCGAGCGGTTTCTGCGCCCCGAGCAGATCGACGAGGTGGATGTGGCGTACTGGCTGGGGCAGTTTTGAGCCCCCTCAGGCCGCTAGCCTGCGCCGTTGCAGCTGGTAGCGGGCCTTGTCGAAGCCCCAGTTGTAGAGCACCGTGTACGGCAGAATAAATACGAAGAAACCCGCTTCCAGCATGAATGCCTGCACCGCCGAGATATCCAGCATCCACATCGCCAGCGGCAGGCACAGGGCGATGATGCCGCCCTCGAAACCCAGGCCATGCAGCAGCCTTGCGCGCCAGCTCCAGGTGTTTCGCTCGCTGTCGATAAAACGGTCGACAAGTGCGTTGTAGAGCATGTTCCAGGCCATTGCCACCAGCGAAATCACCAGCGCCAGGGCGCCAGTGGTTTGCATCGGCTTGTCGAATATCCAGGCCATGATTGGCGCCGACATCACCACGGCACCGATCTCGTAGCCAGTGGCGTGTACCAACCGCTCAAACAACGACATTGCTTTGTGTTTCATGATTGCACCTGAGGCCATCCAAACGATGCTTCACATGGTCGTTGATTGAATCGATACTGAACACATAGCAGCCATCGGTTTTATCAATACCTATGCGGTACTCTCCCGAATCCCTCGTTGCCTTCACCCAAGCCGCCTGTCTGGGCTCGTTTTCAGCTGCGGCACGCAAGCTGAACAAGAGCCAGTCGACGATCAGTATCGCGATTGCCAACCTGGAGGCCGATATCGGCCTTCAGTTGTTCGACCGCGGCGGCCGCCACCCCGTGCTCAACGAGGCTGGGCGGCTGGTCCTGGCGCGGGTCGATGAGATCCTCGCCGCCAGCGAGCGCCTGGATGCCCTGGCCATGCGCCTGACCGCGCAGGTCGAGCCGCTGTTGTCGGTGGTGATGACCGATATCTACAGTTTGGTGTTCTTCGGTGACGTGGCCGCGCGGTTTGCCGATAGATTCCCGGACACCGAGCTGCGCTGCGGGCCCTCGGAAGACGCTGATGTGATCGACCTGATCCAGACCGGCCAGGTGCACCTGGGCATCTTGGTGGCGCAAAAGAGCTACCCCGCCGATGTCGCGGCGGAGCGCCTGGCGGTGCAGGCACAATTTGCCGTGTACGTGAGCGCCAGCCATCCGCTGGCCGCAACTGGGCAGGCCACGCGCCGTGAGCTTGAGGCGCAGCGGCAGCTGTTCATTCGCACCTACGTCGGCGGCGCAGCGCCGTCCAGCAGCCAGGCCTGGTCGGCGCCGGATTACCTGACGTTGATGGAGTTTGCCGCCCGCGGTTTTGGCTGGGCGGTGCTGCCTCGTGAACTGGTGGCACGGTTTGGGCAGGGGCTGGTGGAGCTGAACGTGCGGAGTTATCCGCGTAGCGTCGATATTGACGTGGCCTGGTCCCGGCGCAGCCCGTTGGGGGTGGCGGGGCAATGGTTGGTGGGGGAGGTGATGGGGAGTTAAAACCAACCCGTTCGCCATAAGGCCAGGAAACAGGTGTGGGAGATACGTTAGTGCCGCGCTGGCCTGTTCAGACCTCATCGCAGGCTATCGCCAGCTCCCACGCAGGCCCTGCTCAACCGCAACGTTGCTGGTGGGACCCAATCCTGTGGGAACTGACAGACAGTTGTGGCGAGCGGGCTTGTCCCGCGTTGGGCTGCGCAGCAGCCCCTTGGGTTTTCAGGGCTGCTGCGCAGCCCAACGCGGGGCAAGCCCGCTCGCCACAAGGGAGCTCGCCACATGGAGATATGTCTGGCGAGAACAGGCCTGCACAAAACGGGCCTCAATGCTCGCGCAACCCCCGCAGCAGCAACCCCAACGCAGCAATCGCCTGCTCAAGCCGCGCCGCCCCATGCTCGCCGTCGGCAATCCATACCGCAGCCTCGGACAAACTGCCATAAACCAGCGCCGCCAAGGCCTCTGGATCGGCCTGGGCAACCACGCCCTGGGCCATCAGTTGCTCAAGCAACCGCCGCAGCGACTCCACACACTGGCGCTGCGCCTCAGGCGTCACACCGCCCAGTACGGCCTTGGCATCCCGTAGAACCAACCGTTGGATATCCGTCTCCAGCGCCATCTCAAGATAGGCTCGGCAGCGCGTGGCAAAGCCTTCCCAGGCGCTGGCAGCGGTGTCTGAAATAGCCTGCAAGCGTGCATCCATCTCGGCATCGATCTGCTCGACCACGGCGGCCAGCAGGCCCTTCTTGTCACCAAAGTGGTGATACAGCGCACCACGGGTCAGGCCGGCCTGGGCTGTCAGGTCGTCCATCGAGGTTTCTGCATACCCGCGTTCGCTGAACACCTTGCGGGCGGTGGCGAGCAAAGCGGCTCGGGTTTCCTGCATCTCTGCACGGGTGCGACGAGCCATTGGCTCACTCCTTGGACTGGCAACTTGGCGATTTACATACGAAGCGTATGAATATACGCTGGCATTCATACGCAGCGTATGTATTTTCCATCTCAGCGCAACGTCCTTGCAAGCTGGCAGTTCAGGAGATTCAGATGGCCACCCCTTATCGCGCGCTGTTTCGCGCACCCGGCAGCAAAGCCTTTTGCCTGGCTGGCCTGATTGCCAGGCTGGCGTTGCCGATGACCGGCATCGGCATCATCACCATGCTGTCGCAGTTGCAGGGCAGCTATAGCCTGGCTGGCATGGTGGCGGCCACATTCGTGCTCACCTACGCGCTGCTGTCGCCGCAGCTGTCGCGCCTGGTCGATCTATATGGCCAGCGCCGCGTGCTGCCAGTAGCCACGGCCATCAGCGCGCTTGGCTTGCTGCTGCTGGCGGCAGTTTCCTGGTGCGAGGGGCCTGTCTGGGGCCTGTTCATTGGCGCCGTGCTGGCTGGGTTCATGCCCAGCGTGTCAGCCATGGTGCGAGCGCGCTGGACGGTGCTCTATCGCGGCCAGCCGTGCCTGCAGACCGCCTATTCACTGGAGACGGTCCTGGATGAGCTGACCTTTATCGTCGGGCCGCCGCTGGCCGTCGGGCTGGCGGTGGCGGTGTTGGCGCAGGCGGCGGTGCTGGGTGCTGCCGTGTTGTTGGTAATCGGTGTTTGCGCCTTGCTGGTTCAGCGCAGCACCGAACCCGCTGTCGAGCCTCGGCAAGCCGCCAGTGCGCGCCCAGCCTCGGTGATCGGCCTTGCCAACGTCAGGCTGCTGGCGCTGCTGATGGTTGCGATGGGGGTGATCGTCGGTACCGTAGACATCACCAGCGTAGCGTTCGCCGAGCAGCTTGGCCGCCCGGCTGCTGCCAGCCTGGTGCTGTCGGCTTACGCGGTGGGTTCTTGTGCCTCGGGCCTGCTGTTCGGGGCGCTGGTGCTCAAGGCCCCTTTGCCCCAGCAATTGCTCTGGGGCAGCGTGGCCACTGCCTTGACTACCTTGCCGCTGATGCTGGTGGGCAGTATTCCAACGCTGGCCAGCGCAGTGCTGATCGCCGGGGTGTTCTTTGCACCGACCATGATCGTGGCGATGACCGTGATCGAGCGCTTGGTCCCTGAGCAGCAAGTCACCGAGGGCATGACCTGGCTGCTGGCGGGGCTGAATGTCGGCGTAGCGCTGGGTGCAGCGCTATCCGGTCAACTGGTCGATCATGCGGGTGTGCGGGCGGCCTTCAGCCTGGCGCTGGGCGGCGGCGGCGCGGTGCTGCTGATGGCGCTGCTGGCGTGTCTGCGCCTGCGCAGGCTTGTTTAGCAGGGCTGGGCGGCAAGGCTGTTGGTGACCTTGCGGCCCAGTACCAGCACCGTGGCAAAGCCGCAGCCGACCAAGGCCGTGGCCAGGCTCAGCAGTACCGCGCTGCCCATCTGGTCGACGATCTGCCCGCCGAAGAACGAGCCCAGCGCGATAATCACCTGGAACAGCGCCACGAACAGCGGCATGCCGCGCTCGACATCCTTGGGCGCGACGATGAACATCCAGATGCTTGCGCAGGCCGGGAAAGCACCGAAGGCAAAGCCCCACAAGGCGATCAGCATCGCCGCGCCGGTCATGCTGGTTGCGTAGTAGGGGAACAGCGCGGTGCTGATGCCGATCATCAGCGCCACCAGCATCAAGGTGTGGCGCACGCTGCGGTTGGCGGCGAAGCCTGCGAAGATATTGCCGATCACCCCGGCAACGCCGTACAGCAGTAACAGCGAGCCGATGGTCGGCCCGTCAAAGCCTGCGCTCTGCTTGAAGAACGGCGCCACGTAGGTATACGCGGCAAAGTGCGCAAGGCCGATCAGCAACACTGCAATCAGCCCGACGCGAGCTTGCGGGTTGATGAACAGCGCGGGCAGGTCACTGATGCGGATGGCCTTGTCCGGGGTCAGCCGCGGCAACAGGAAGATCTGCGCCAGCAACACCGGGATGCCCACCAGGGCTGTGACCAGGAAGGTCATGCGCCAGCCCATCAGGCCACTCAGCCAGGTGCCGACCGGCACACCGAGCACGGTGGCCAGGGTCACGCCGACCATGATGATCGAGGTAGCCTGTGCCACCCCTACGCCCTTGGGCGCAAGGCGGCCGCTGAGGGCGATGGCAGTGGCCCAGAAACCGCCAATGCTGACGCCCAGCAATACCCGCCCGAGCAACAGCAGGTTGAAGTCGCTGGCATAGGCCACGGTCGCGTTGGCGATGATCATGATCAGCGTCAGGCCGATCAGCAGGTAGCGCCGGTCCATCGCACCGATGCCGACCGACAGCAGCGGGGCGGCGAGGGCGGCCATGATGCCGGGCAAGGTGACCATCAGCCCGGCATGCCCGGCACTGATGCCAAGGTCGCGGGCAACGTCGTTGAGTACGCCCACCGGCAGAAATTCGCTGGTAACGAGGGCGAAGGCGCCCACGGCGACCGAAAGAATCGCCAGCCACTGCTGGCTGACGCTCTGTTGATCATGTTGGGGACGGCCTTGTGTGGCCTGGCTGGCGCTTGGCATGGTGCTGGGTTCCAAGGAGGGACTGTCGCCTGAAACAGGCGCAAGAAGCGGGGGAGGAAAGTTGACGGCGATTATAGAGGCCGGTTTTGCCGGCCCGACAGGCGAGCCGTTCGATAGTAATCATCGATGGCATCGATAGGAATGTGCACTTAGAGCCCGATGGCTTGCCCGGTTTGGCCCTTGCGTCGTACGGCGGGGCTGGCTGCCATCAACGCAGGCCAGCCCCCTCGGCACGCTGCCAACGCATGCCTTGCCGCGTCATCTACCAGGCTTGCGCATGCGTCGCTGGCCCTGCCAGCGACGGAAACAGCGGTAACACCTCATCAGCAAGCTCTTGAATGATCTCCATCGGTGCACGTTGCGCCATCTGGATACCCAGCGCCGCGTGGTTGACGCCCGCCGAGCGCCACTCGTTCAGCAAGTCGATCAGGCCGTTTCGGCCAGTGCGTAATACGTAGCCGCCCTGCAGGGGGGTACGCGGGAGGTTCGGGTTTTCATCCAGGTCGATCCATTCATTGGTGACATGGGGCCGGAAGCCTTCTGCGGGGATGTTGGCGCGCCACGCCTGGATTTTTTCGGCCAGGCGCCGGGGGCCGAGGCTGTTGTGTGTCGCATCGGGGTAGGTAATCCAGCCATCGGCCTGCTCGCCCAGCCACTGCAAGGACTGGCGAGACGAGCCGGTCACCAGTAGTGGTACGCGGCCGGCAACGGGCTTGGGCAACAGCTCGGCGCCCTCTAGTTGGCCCAGCGGCGAGCTGATTGGCGCCGGTCGCGCGGCCAGCAACTGGCGGAAGTAATCCACGCTTTGCGCAAAACGCTCGCCACGGCTGCCGTGGTCCAGGCCATAGGCCGGAAACTCGACAGGGCGATCACCCGAGGCAATGCCTAGCACCAGGCGCCCACCAGAAAGGCAGTCGAGCGTGGTAGCGGCTTTTGCCAGGTCTATCGGATGGCGCAGGGCGAAGATCGCGCTGCCGGTGGCGAGGCTGATCCGTTGGGTATGGGCGGCCAGGTACGCCAGGTAGGTAAAGGGGTCGAACACCTGGCCTGCATCCCCGAACGCAGGGTCGTACAGCGGCACATCACGCACCCAGGCCGCCGCGAAGCCCAATTGATCGATCTTGCCGACCAGTTCAGCCTGCCTGGCCAGCACGCCCATGTCACCGTCATAGAAGCGCAGCGGCATGAACAAGCCCAAGGTCAACTGACCTTGGCCGAACATGCGTCGATAGCCCGGATGCTGGGCGAAGGCATCGGCGTTGGCGCCTTTGGTATTGAAAGAGGTCATGTCCATTCCTTGGGGGCGGGGCTCAGGGGCCGGTGGCGGGGGCAGGCAGACGAAGGCCGCGCTGCACTGCGGGGCGCTGTTCCACTTGCCTGAACCAGCGGGAGAGGTGTGCATGGCCACTGAAGTCAAAGCCCACCAACGCTGCAATATGCAACCAGGCGAAGCTTGCGATATCTGCAATGGAGTAGGTGTCGGCGGCCAGCCAGGAGCGGCCGGCAAGCCGCTGGTCGAGAATGCCGAAAGCGTGTTCGGTCAGGTTGCGGTAACGCTGTTGCGCCGAAGGGTCAGGCTGGCTTTCGAAGCAGTCGAAGTGCACGCGCTGGCCAAGCAACGGGCCCATGCTGGCGCTGTGATACATCAGCCAGGTAATCGCCTCCCAACGAGCCTGCGGGGCTTGTTCAAGCAACTGGCCGCTGAGCTGCGCCAGGTACAACAGGATCGCCGCTGATTCGAAGAGCACGATGTTGGCGCTCTGGTCCACCAGAACCGGTATCCGGCCCGCTGGGTTGAGCGCGAGAAAGTCTGCGTGGTGGTGGTCACCACGGTCGATGTTTACATGGACGAGGCGGTAGGGCAGCCCCATTTCCTCAAGTGCAATGGTGATCTTGAAGCCATTGGGGGAGCTGTCGGTATAAAGGACAAGTGTGGGGTCGTGCATCGGTCACCTCAAAAAAACTAAACCAGTGTTGTACAAGCTCCCGCTATGCTATTGGCCATATAAGGGCCTGACTAACGATCCTTTCAGGCGCTAGGTTTAGTTTTTCTAAGGTTGGTAGCGTTATGGGTGCAGTACTGCCATTGCTCGCACTGCGGGCCTTCTGCGAAACAGCTCGGCTGGGCAGCCTTAAAGCCGCCGCCGAGCGCATGGGCGTGACTGCCGGCGCCGTCAGCCAGCAGATACGCCTGTTGGAGGAGCGCCTGGGCGTGATCCTGTTGACCCGCAACCGCTATGGTGTGCAGCTCACCGAGGCCGGGGAGGTGCTGTACCCGGGCTTGTCGCGTGGTTTTGGGCAGATCGAAAGCGCGCTTCTCGACCTTGATGCGCTGACGCGCGCCGCCACCCTGACCATCACCACCCAACCCTCATTCGCCGCCAGTTGGCTGGTGCCCCGGCTGGCGGCGTTCAAAGCCCTGTACCCCGAGATCGAGGTGCAGGTGCAGGCAACGTCCGAGCTTGTCGACCTGCACCGCAGCCAGGTGGATATCGCGCTGCGTCATGGCCTGGGTGAGTACCCAGGCCTTGAGTCGACGAGGCTGCTGGCGCCGGTGCTGCTGCCGGTGATCAGCCCTCGCTTGCTCGCAGAAGGGCCGGCGCTGCAGGCCCCGCAGGGCTGCCTTGAGTACCCGTTGTTGCAAGATGCCGAGCGTGCCGACTGGACGCTGTGGTTGCAGGCCCATGGTGTTCAGCCCGACAGTCGAAGCCGTCGGGGGCCGAGCTTTGACGAAGATATGCTGTTGCTGCGTGCGGCGGCCGATGGCCAAGGCATCGCGCTGGTCCAGGCGCAACACGCTGAAGATGACCTGCGCAGCGGCAGGTTGGTGGTGGCTGTGGATCGCCCATGGCCGTCACGCTTTGCCTACTACCTGGTTGCGCGCAAGCAGAGCCTGCAGCGGTGGCCCGTTCAGGTGTTTGCCCAATGGCTTGGCACGCAGGTCGCAAGCGAGTCATAGCGTGCTGGTTGACGCAAGCAATCCCTCCCGTACAATCGCGCCCCCCAAAATCAGTACGCATGGCTAGAGGGAGCATCAATGCAACGGGTGATGATTGTGGGTCAGCCTGGCTCTGGAAAAAGCACCTTGGCACGCCAGTTGGGCGAGCGCACGGGCTTGCCGGTGGTGCATATCGACACCATTCATTGGCAACCGGGTTGGGTCGAGCGTAGCCCGGATGAAAAGACGCGGCTTTGCCATGAAGTCGAAGCCCGCGAGCGCTGGATTTTCGAAGGCGGGCATTCAACGACCTGGGATAACCGCCTGGCCCGGGCTGATACGTTGATATGGATCGACCGTTCGGCGCCGCTGCGGTTCTGGCGTGTCTTGCTCAGGACCGCGCTGAACCGTGGACGTTCGCGGCCGGACTTGCCGAGCGATTGCCCGGATCGGCTGAGTAGGCTGCCAGAGTTCTACGGCTTCATGTGGCGCACCAGAACCTCGGCACGGGCAAAAATGAAGCAACTTGCGGAACAGGCGCCGCCGGGCTGCCGGGTAATCCACCTGCGCTCGAACCGCGATGCCGAGGCGTTTCTGGCAAGCATTGGCGCGTCAGCAGACGCGGTTCGGCAACCTCGATAGAGGCCCCTTATCAGCCGCAGGCCCAATCCAGCTCCATCTTCAGCAGATCAAGTTGCGCGTTGCCGCTGCCAAAATTGAACCCGCCAAAATGCTCCTCGAACTCAAGGTAGAAGGGGCTGAACTGCGGGTAGCTCTGGATCGGGAACATGGTGCCGCCCAGGTGAGTGCGGCCATCGAACTGTGACAGGCCAAGCGCATTGCCTTGCTCGGTGAAGGCGGGTACGTAGCCGCTGTCCTTGCAGTCGTCTTCCCACTCACGCGGCGGCTTGCCGACATTCGGGTCGCCTTCGCGCAGCTGTGCGCTGATGGCAAAGGCGCTGTCAATTCCTGCTGCCGGGCCGTCACCGGGCAACCAGTCAAACGCAGGGGCGCCTGGGTTGCGCACCTTGTCGTAGCCCAAGTACTGGGCGTAGCTCTGTTGCAGCCAACCCGGCGGCGGGCCGAGCAAAGGGTTATCTGCCAGTGCCGGTGGCTGGCAGATATCGCCATTGAACTGCGCTTCGGTCAGCCATATGGCGGCGTACTGCGTGCCGAGGATATCGACCATGTCGAAGCGCATGGGGTGGCGGGCGCGGCGATGCTCCCAGAACGGCAGCAAGGCGGGGTCGCGTACAGGCTCGTCCGACAAGTCGCTGGCGAAGAACGCCTCGACTGCCGCGCTGCTGGACAGCTCTTCGAACTGGTCATCGACGAACAGGCTCAGCGCCACGTATTCCTCGCCTTGAACGCGGTACTGCACGGGTATTTTCAGCGTAAAGGCGTGGCGCAAAGGGTAACCGTAGTGCTTGCTCAACGGCCATTGCTGCTGGCTGATGCCTGGCGGCAAGCCCAGGCTCCAGCCGCCCGGCCACTGTACGCCGCAAGTGCTTTTAGGCTGTAGGCACTGCGGTGCGCGTAGCAAGTCGTAAGCGGTGTTCAGGTGAGGGTCCGCCAGCAGCTTTTCCGGCTCTGGGTATACAGCATCCGGCTGGCTGAGCTGCAGGGCGCCGATGTGCTGGTCGATTATTCGCACCAGCAGGTCAAAGCCTTCGCTCGTCTGGTCGGCGTATTCGGACCACTCGCCGAGTTCGGGGTGGTGGGGTAACGGGCGTAGGGTTGGGCGTGCCGCCCTGGCAGCAACCAGCGACATGCCGATGTGCAACCCTTCGATCATGACCGTTGGCGCAAGGTTTCTGTTGAAGCTGACTTTGCCGAGCTTGCCGGCGACATCGACCTGCGCGCTGAACCCCTGTCGGTGCGTGCCTGGTACACAGCCGTAGCCGTCCGGGGCTGCCCATTTCTTACCCATTGCAGTGGCGAGGGCCTCGACGGGCAGCAGAGGGCGTAGGGCGGCGATTCGGGCGACTTTCATGGGGCTGCATCCTTGAAATTCAGGCAGCGCTAGGCCTGATGGGTTCATCCATGGAGAGGTGGTGCAGGCGCCGCGATGGGGCCGGGCGGTGCGCCCAGCGCCATCGTTCGGGCTTTTAGCTGCGGGACTGTATTAGTCGCAAGCGGGTTGCGCAGCAGCATCGGCGGCCGGCGCGGCAACACTTGCCTTGGCTTTGGCGCGATTGCGGCGGTCTTGACTGCGCTGGCGCGAGGCCTGTTGCTTGGCGTGCAGCGCTTGTGCCGCAGTGACGCTGCCAACGGGTTGGCCGTTAAGGTCCAGACGCGGCGCGTCTTCTACCATGCTTGCCCAGTAACGGCTGCCGCGGCACCAGGTCGAGATGCCCAGTTTGAGCTGCTCGCGGGTGATGCCGAGCAGTTCGAGGTGTTGCTCGGCATCTTTGAAAATGCCTTCTTTGAGCGGCACCTTGGGCGCCGGGTTGACCGGGAACGCCAGGGGGAAATGCTTCTGCAAAGGCCAGATTGCAGCGACCGCCGGATCTTGCTCACGGGGCTTGGCCTGCGGCGCGGGTTTGCGCTTGGGAGGCTGCGGGCTAACGGCCTTTGCCTGGTCTTTTTCAGCCCGCAGGCGGTCACGTAGCTCAGCTAGTTGTTCAAAACCCATCGTTCAATTCACTGCTTCGAAGTTGTTTGCGTGGCGCAAGGATATGCCATACAGCGCTTCTGAGCAGCTTAAACAGGACGAATCGTTGTAGTTTTCGTGACACGCCGTGACTTGGGGGCGGTGAAAACGGCTTGTGGCCGGCGTGGGTCGGGCCTGGGCCAGCGCCCAAAAACTCACCAGGCCGCTCTCATAGAACAAACGCTAACTGACTGATTTACATCGAAACGTGGGAGCGGGCTTGCCCCGCGATAGCGATAGCA
>NZ_JABWRG010000122.1:0-13660 GCF_014268825.1 Pseudomonas sp. SWRI51
CAGCGATTCTGGTGGTTGCTCAGATCCTGGGGCTGCTTCGCAGCCCTTTCGCGACACAAGGCCGCTCCTACACTGACTGCGTAGACGGCATCGATAGGGTGATGGGCGAGCTCTGGGGGAGCTGGCGCTAGCCTGCGATTAGGCCAGTATGGGCTTGTGCAGCACCCTGGAATCTCTCACAGAGTGAATGGCTCGTGGCAGCGGGCCATACCTGCCAAGCGGGTCTGCCGCCATGATCCAGACTCGGTTATACTCGCGGGCTTTTCACCGAATTCGCAAGAGAGCTGCCCGCCCATGGAAATCCAACCGATTCTGAACACCATCAAGGACCTTACCGAGCGTTCCCAGTCCATTCGGGGGTATCTTTGACTACGATCACAAACATGATCGTCTAGTCGAAGTAAACCGCGAGCTGGAAGACCCGGCCGTCTGGAACAAGCCCGAATACGCCCAGGCCCTGGGCCGTGAGCGGGCCATGCTGGCGCAGGTGGTCGAGACCCTCGACAAGCTGTCCGGCGGCCTTGCCGACTGCAAGGACCTGCTCGACATGGCTGTCGAGGAAGGCGATGAAAGCGCTGCCAGCGATGTCGTGACCGAGCTGCAAGGGCTCGAGGAATCCCTCGCCCTGCTTGAGTTCCGTCGCATGTTCAGCGGCGAGATGGACCCGAACAACGCCTACCTGGACATCCAGGCCGGCTCCGGTGGCACCGAGGCCCAGGACTGGGCCAACATCCTGCTGCGCATGTACCTGCGCTGGGCCGACAAGCGCGGCTTCGACGCCACCATTATCGAGCTGTCCGAAGGCGAAGTGGCTGGCATCAAGGGCGCCACCGTGCACATCAAGGGCGAATACGCCTTTGGCTGGCTGCGTACCGAAATCGGCGTGCACCGCCTGGTGCGCAAGAGCCCGTTCGACTCCGGCGCCCGCCGCCACACCTCGTTCTCGGCGGTGTTCGTCTCGCCCGAGATCGACGACAAGGTCGAAATCGAGATCAACCCGTCGGACCTGCGCATCGACACCTACCGCTCCTCCGGCGCCGGTGGTCAGCACGTCAACACCACCGACTCGGCGGTACGTATCACCCACGTCCCGACCAACACCGTGGTTGCCTGCCAGAACGAACGTTCCCAGCATGCCAACAAAGACACCGCCATGAAAATGCTGCGGGCCAAGTTGTACGAGCTGGAAATGCAGAAGCGCAACGCCGCCTCGCAAGCCCTCGAAGACAGCAAGTCGGACATCGGCTGGGGCCACCAGATCCGCTCCTATGTGCTGGATGACTCGCGCATCAAGGACTTGCGGACCGGTGTCGAGCGCAGCGACTGCACCAAGGTCCTCGACGGCGACATCGACCAGTACCTCGAAGCGAGCCTCAAGCAGGGGCTGTAAGCATCTACGCCGTGGCAGGCCCGTGGGAGCGGGCTTGCCCCGCGATCCCTCACCTGTGAGGGCAACGAATACCTGATGGAAACAATGACGACATGAGCGACCTCAAGACCGAAGCGCAAGACCTGCAACAGGAAGAAAACGCCCTGATCGCCCTGCGCAAGGAAAAACTTGCTGCCGAGCGCGCCAAGGGCAATGCCTTCCCCAATGACTTCCGTCGCGACAGCTACTGCAACGACCTGCAGAAGCAATACGCGGACAAGACCAAGGAAGAACTGGAAGCTGCAGCGATCCCGGTCAAGGTGGCTGGCCGCATCATGCTCAACCGTGGCTCGTTCATGGTCATCCAGGACATGACTGGGCGCATCCAGGTCTACGTCAACCGCAAGACCCTGCCCGAAGAAACCCTGGCCGCGGTCAAAACCTGGGACCTGGGCGACATCATCAGCGCCGAAGGCACCCTGGCCCGTTCCGGCAAGGGCGACCTGTACGTCGAAATGACCCAGGTACGCTTGCTGACCAAATCGCTGCGTCCGCTGCCGGACAAGCACCACGGCCTGACCGACACCGAGCAGCGCTACCGCCAGCGCTACGTCGACCTGATGGTCAACGAAGACACCCGCCACACCTTCCGTGTGCGTTCGCAGGTGATCTCGCACATTCGCAAGTTCCTCATCGAGCGCGACTTCCTCGAAGTCGAAACGCCGATGCTGCAGACCATCCCGGGCGGCGCTGCGGCCAAGCCGTTCGAAACCCACCACAACGCCCTGGACATGGCCATGTTCCTGCGCATCGCGCCGGAGCTGTACCTCAAGCGCCTGGTGGTCGGTGGTTTCGAGAAGGTCTTCGAGATCAACCGCAACTTCCGTAACGAAGGCGTCTCGACCCGGCACAACCCCGAGTTCACCATGCTCGAGTTCTACCAGGCCTACGCCGACTACAACGACAACATGGACCTCACCGAAGAGCTGTTCCGCGAGCTCGCACAACTGGTGCTGGGCAGCACCGACGTGCCGTACGGCGACAAGGTGTTCCACTTCGGCGAGCCGTTCGTGCGCCTGTCGGTGTTCGACTCGATCCTCAAGTACAACCCTGAGCTGACCGCCGCCGACCTGCAGGACGTCGACAAGGCCCGCGCCATCGCCAAGAAGGCCGGCGCCAAGGTGCTTGGCCACGAAGGCCTGGGCAAGCTGCAGGTGATGATTTTCGAAGAACTGGTCGAGCACAAGCTGGAGCAGCCGCACTTCATCACCGAGTACCCGTTCGAAGTCTCGCCGCTGGCCCGTCGCAACGACCAGAACCCTGCTGTGACCGACCGCTTCGAGCTGTTCATCGGTGGCCGCGAAATCGCCAACGCCTACTCCGAGCTCAACGATGCCGAGGACCAGGCCGAGCGTTTCCTGGCCCAGGTGGCCGAGAAGGACGCCGGTGACGACGAAGCCATGCATTACGACGCAGACTTCGTGCGTGCCCTGGAATACGGCATGCCGCCGACTGCCGGTGAAGGCATCGGCATCGACCGCCTGGTGATGCTGCTGACCAACTCGCCGTCGATTCGCGATGTGATCCTGTTCCCGCATATGCGTCCACAGGCTTGATTGAGCTGAACGAGCCGCCTTTCGAGGCGGCTTTTTCTTGCCTGCCATCGCGGGGCAAGCCCGCTCCCACACAGAGGGCTGCCCCTAAGAAGTTGGACACCAATCCGATTCCTTGTGGGCAGTCCACAGCGTGGGAGCGGGCTTGCCCCGCGATGAGGCTCGCGCTGCCAGCATCTGACTAGAATTCATGAGGTGACTTCACCGTGAATCCCGCTATACCTCACCAGGGCGCTGCCGGCATCGCCAGCGCCGTTGCCGAAAGCGTGCAGTACCAGGGCCGCAAGACCGCCCGCCAGGGCAGCGAGCAGCGCCGCCAGCAAATCCTCGACGCGGCCATGCGCATTGTCGTGCGTGATGGCGTGCGCGGCGTGCGCCATCGTGCGGTGGCCGCCGAAGCCGGTGTGCCGCTTTCGGCCACCACCTACTATTTCAAGGACATCCAGGACTTGCTGGCCGATACCTTCGCCCAGTACGTCGCCCGCAGCGCCGACTACATGTCCAAGCTGTGGGCCAATACCGAGGTGCTGTTGCGCCAGTTGCTGGCCCAAGGTGACGGCACGCCACAAGCGCGTGCCCGGCTGGTGGATGATGTGGCGCGCATGACCGCCGACTACGTGATCCGCCAGTTGCACAACCGCCGCGACTTCCTCATGGCCGAGCAGGGCTTTCGCCAAGAGGCGCTGTTGTGCCCGCGCCTGGCTGAACTGGTGTGTGCCCATGAACAGATCCTGCTGCATGGCGCCCGGCAGATGCTGCAGGTGGTGGGCTCGCGCCAGCCCGAGCAGGACGCGCAGATGTTGACGGCGATAATCGAGCAGATGGAATATCAGGGGCTGCTCAAGGGCGCTGATGCGCAGGCCGATGAGCAGATGCTCGCTATTCTTGTCCGATACCTGCAGATGGTGCTGGCTTCGGCCTGAGGCGACCGAATTCTCAAGGAGAACCTGATGAAAGCCTGGCGTGTGATGCTGTTGAGCGTGTCCTTTCTCTTGCTGGGCGGCTGTCTGGTGACCTTTCACGAGCCGCTGCCGGCCAACCAGGCCGCGCCCAAGGGGCTGCTCGGCAAATGGAGCAGCAAGGACGCCTGGGGCGAGCCGCTCAAGCTTGTGATCAGCCGCAGCGGCGCCGATTCCTACAAGGCCGTGGCCACCGCCAAGGGCAAGGCGCCTGAGGAATACGTGTTCACTGTGTCGCGCCACGGCAACCGCTGGTACTTGTCTGCCGGGGTGCCCAAGCGCCTGGGCGGCAACTTCCTGATTGGCGGTTTCGATATCGTCGAAGGCAAGGAACTGGTGGTCTACAACCTTGACGTCGAGCAGGTGCAGCAGGCGCTTGCGCAAAAAGAGCTGAGCGGGCGCAGCATCGAGGTGCCGGAAGACAACGGTGACGGCGTACTGATCGACAGCCCCGCCCAACGTGTGCTGGCCTACCTCGACGACCCGGCCAACTCCGACCTGTTCGTCGAAGTGGCGCGCTTCCAGCGGTCCGGTAAATAGCCCTGATCCAGTGGGTATGGACTGCACCCAGGAAATTGGACACGCATCCAATGCCTTTGGGGCAGCCCCGTACGTGGGAGCGGGCTTGCCCCGCGATGAGGCACCAACAAGGAGTTCCCGGTGGACGATTACCAACAAACCATCCGCACCCTCTCTGACCGCATCGTCGCCGCGCAGACGCCGATCCGCGTACTCGACGCGGTGAAATGGGACGACGGCATCCGTCAGGGCTTTCTCAAGGGCAAGGGCAAGGAGCCGCCAGCGGTCGACCGCGCCTACTACCAGAGCCGCCCGCTGGGTTTCGACTCCAGCGCCGTAAAAGCCGAATTCCAGAGCATCGAGCGCGATATCACCCGGCAACTGGGGCAGTTCAACCCAGTCGGGCAAATCATGAAACGCATGTGCAAGGAGTACCGCATGGTGGTGCGCATGCTCGAAGCGCGCGGCACCGAGGACTTCGGGCTGATCTCGCAGGAACTCTACGGCGCCGCCTCCGATGCATTCCATGCCGGCGACCCGACCTTGGCCGACCTGGGCCTGATGCTGTCCAACTACCTGGACAACATCGACGGCCGTGGTGACCTCAAGGACGAGCCGAAAAACCTCACGGCCAAGGAAGCGGTGGATATCCTCCAGCGCCGCCTGAACAAGGTGTTCGGCGAGGCCGAAGGCACCATCCGCGTGTTCGAGTCCGACGGCATCGTTGCCGACGCCGCTGCCGGTGCCGACTACATCAAGGTGCGCGCCGATGCCATGTTCAACAGCCGCGACGTACGCGCCCTTGAAGTGCATGAAGGGCTGGTCCACGTGGGCACCACGCTCAATGGCCTGAACCAGCCAATCTGCACCTTTTTGGCCAAGGGCCCGCCGTCCTCGACGGTGACCCAGGAAGGCCTGGCGATTCTGATGGAGGTCATTGCATTTGCCTCCTACCCAAGCCGCCTGCGCAAGTTGGCCAACCGCACCCGGGCGATCCACATGGTCGAGGAGGGGGCTGATTTTCTGCAGGTGTTCGAGTTCTTCCGCGAGCAGGGTTTCGAGCTGTCGCAGAGCTACAGCAACGCCAGCCGCGTGTTCCGGGGTTCGGTGCCAAATGGCCTGCCATTTACCAAGGACTTGTCCTACCTCAAGGGCT
This sequence comes from Pseudomonas sp. SWRI51, assembly GCF_014268825.1. NCBI lineage: Bacteria > Pseudomonadati > Pseudomonadota > Gammaproteobacteria > Pseudomonadales > Pseudomonadaceae > Pseudomonas > Pseudomonas sp. SWRI51. The sequence goes on from NZ_JABWRG010000122.1 coordinate 5,617, forward strand.
TCATCATGGTTTACAACTACATTCAGTTGGCCGTGAAGAAGGGCAAGCTTGAGCAGATCCCGCTGCTGTTCTGTGGCAAGACCACCCTTGAAGACATGCGCACGCTGCGCCAACTGGTCGAAGAAGGCCTGGTGGAGCCGCCCAAGTACCTGCCCGAGCAGTTCCGCGACCTTAATGCGCTGTCGGCGTGGATGTGTTTCTCCAACTTCCTCAACCACCTGAGCCTTGACCGCATTGAAGCCGACTATGCGAACATTCTTTGAATGCTTGCGCTGCCTGGCCCTTGGCATGTTGCTGCTGGGGCTCAGCGGTTGCAGCAGCCTGCTGTTCTTCCCCGAACGCGGCCAGCCGTTCACCCCTGAACGGGCCAAGCTCGAGTACCGCGACGTCACCCTGACCACCGCCGATGGCGTACGCCTGCACGGCTGGTGGCTGCCGGCCAAGGCCGGTGTCGCGGTCAAGGGCACGGTGCTGCACCTGCATGGCAACGGTGGCAACCTGGCCGGCCATCTGGGCGGCAGCTACTGGCTGCCGGAGCAGGGCTATCAGGTGCTGATGATCGACTACCGCGGCTACGGCCTGTCGCAAGGCGCGCCGAGCCTGCCTGCGGTGTATCAGGATATCGCCGCTGCCATGGCCTGGCTGCAAGCCGCCCCCGAGGTGCAAGGCAAGCCGCTGGTGCTGCTGGGCCAGAGCCTGGGCGGGGCAATGGCCATCCATTACCTGGCAGAACACCCCGAACAGCGCCAGCGCTTCAGCGCACTGGTGTTCGACGGCGTGCCAGCCAGCTACCGCGATGTCGGCCGCTTTGCCTTGAGCACCTCGTGGCTGACCTGGCCATTGCAAGTGCCGCTGTCATGGCTGGTGCCCGACGGTGACAGCGCGATCCGCTCGATCGAACAACTGCAAAGCCCGCCGAAACTGTTCTTCCAGAGCATCGATGACCAACTGGTACCCATGGCCAACGGTATAAGGCTGTATCAGCACGCCCCGGTGCCCAGGGTGCTGCAGCTGACCCGTGGCGGCCATGTGCAGACCTTCGCCGACCCAACCTGGCGTGAGGTGATGCTGCGTTTTCTGGATGACCCGACCCACTTCAACGGCCTGCGTCGCCTGGCCGAAGTGCCCAACTACCCTGACGAGAACACCAAGCAATGAGTGAAGAACGCAACGCCATCCCGCTGATCCTGACCGGTTTCGGTAGCATCATCGTGACGGTGGGGGCCCTCTGGTATTACGGCTACCTGCATTTCGCCAAGCCTGAAGATGCTCTGTTGTTGCAGGATTTCACCATGCTCAAGACCATCCCTGGCGAGGACTACAAAGTCTCGCTGACGCCTGCGGCGCAGGTGGCGCAGTGTATTGATGGGGTTCTGGTGCTGTTCGATACCGAGCAGAAGGGGTTGAGCGGGGTGCTGGTGGATGACCGCAAGCGCGCTGTGCGGTGTGTGGGGCAGGAGACGCCCCAGCAGGTGCAGTAACAGCTGGGGCCGCGTTGCGCCCCATCGCTGCACAAGGCCGCTCCTACAGGGGTTTGAAACGCCTCTGCAGGAGCGGCCTTGCGCCGCGAAAGGGCTGCAAAGCAGCCCCCATTGACCCGTCTTACTGCGCCTGGCTCATCGAACGTGGCGCAACTGGCTGGTTGTCGTTGGAAATGGTCACTTCCACACGGCGGTTTTGCGCACGGCCCGAGTTGCTGGTGTTGTCGGCAACCGGGTATTCCTTGCCGTAGCCCTGGGCGACGATGCGCGCTGGGTCTACACCTGCGCGAACCAGTGCCATGCGCACGGCACCGGCGCGGCGCTCGGACAGCGACTGGTTGTAGCTGGCAGAACCGACGCTGTCGGTGTAGCCCTCGACGATCACCTTGCGCTCAGGGTTTTCCTGGAGGAACTGAGCCAGCTTGGTGACGTTCGGCAAGGCGCTGCTCTTGAGCTCGGCCTTGTTGAAGTCGAACAGCACATCGCCGAAGGTCACCAGCGTACCGCGGTCGGTCTGCTTGGCGTTCAGGCTGTCCTGCAGCTTCTTGATCTGGGCGTCACGGGCATCGAGCTTGGCCTGGGCGCGCTGTGCGGCGGAGTTTTTAAGCTCGGCTTCTGCGGTGCGCAGGGCGATGGTCTGCTTGGCCACTTCGACACGCTGGTTGGTCAGGTAGGCCAGTTGGTCGACCTTCTTCTCGTCCTCACGGTCCATGTAGGCTTTGTCAGCCTTGTTCAGCCAGTCTTGGGCGTCCTTGGTTTCCAGCGCCGCCACCTGGGTGGACTGCGGGTCGCTTTGCAGCGCCGAGAAGTTGGTACGGGCCGACTCCAGGTTGGCGTTCGGGTCGTGGGAGCAAGCAGCCAGGCCAACGCTCAGGGCCAGCAGGGCGGGAATCATGACGTAATTGCGCATAGTGTTCATCCTTTGATCTTTAACGAAAGCTCACGTGGCGAGGCAGGCTTATTCAGCGCTGCGCAGGCCTTCCTCACGCACGTCCTGAACACCCTGGCGGGCGTCCTGCACGGCTTTCTGGGCCTTGGCCGCCTGCGCTTTGCGCTCGGCTACACGGGCGTCCCATTCAGCCTGTTCGGCCAGTTTCTTGGCCTCATCGTACTTCTTGTCGTGCATGGCGATTTCGGCTTGCTTGAACTTGTCCTGGGCCGCTTTCATTTCCACAGCCGCGAACTCGGTGCCGCCCGCGCTGACTGCCGAATTGACCGCCGACTGGGTGACGGCGTATTGCTCGGTAGGCGGCTTGCCAGCACAACCGGCCAGAACCAGGCTGCTGCCCAGGGCCAGTGCGGCCAGCTTGAGCCCGCGCAGAGGGGTGGAGGAGGGGTTTACGATGCGGGTCTTCATGGTGGTCAACTCCATTGGGTCACTCCTGTTAACGACGATGGCCACAAAGGGTTCATCGCTGTTTCCCTGTATCTGGGCGAGGGCTGCAACGCCCGTGTTTGCAGGGTTTGGCCGTGATGGCTATTGGCTGTGACCGAAGCGGTTTTGCGATAGTTCAGAAAAAACTGCGCGCTAAATACTTTTTTTTCTGACTGATTGGTCAGCGCGGAAAAGGTGGAACTTTGCGCGCCGAAGGCGGTATCGCGGGCCATTTTTTTCTGGCCCGCGATCAGCGTGAAGGGCTAGTTTTGCTCGTCGTCATGGGCGCTGCCAAGGGCGTGCAAGTGCCTGCGCGAGAGCGCCAGAAAGCGCGGCGTGGCGCCGACGTCTTCATACAGCGGGTCGCCTTCCTCGTCGGTTGAAATCACCTGCTGGCCCTTGACGTAGGGGAAGCTGGCCTCCAGTTCTTCAAGCGCAGCGCCGACCAGTTCGCCCAGCAGTTCTTCAGCGGTGCGCTTGGGGTACATGTCGATCAGCGCAGCCAGGCGCGCTTCCGATTCGATGTCCAGGTGCAAGGTGTGACCAGTGGGGCTTAGGCGTCCTGCGGCGTTCTGTTCCCAGTGCTGGGCGAGTTCGCGGATTTTCATGATGACCTCTGTCAAAGCCTTTGAAGGGGCATAACTTCGGATTGGCTGTACCCACTTTAGTTGCTTTGGCCGTTCCCGGCTTGCCAGGCGCAGGCGCCAGTGGGCACTCTTGGGGGCATGCTGTTTCCTGGAGTGGAGAAGGCCGATGAGCGATATTGATCAGCGCTTGCGTGAGGATGTGCATCTGTTGGGTGAACTGCTGGGCGAAACCATTCGCCAGCAGCATGGCGAGGCGTTTCTGGACAAGATCGAGGCCATCCGCCACAGCGCCAAGGCCGACCGCCTGGAGGAGGGCGAGCAACTGAGCTCGACCCTGGACGACCTGCCCGAACAAGACTTGCTGCCGGTGGCGCGGGCCTTCAATCAGTTTCTCAACCTGGCCAACATCGCCGAGCAGTACCAGCTGATCCGCCGCCGCGATGCCCACCAGCAGGAACCGTTCGAGGCGCGCGTGCTGCCCGAGTTGCTGGCCCGGTTGCAGGCTGAGGGGCACGGCAATGACGCCCTGGCCCGGCAACTGGCGCGGCTGGACATCGAGCTGGTGCTGACGGCGCACCCCACGGAAGTTGCGCGGCGTACGCTGATCCAGAAGTACGACGCCATCGCCGCGCAACTGGCCGCCCAGGACCATCGCGACCTGTTGCCCGCCGAGCGCCAGCAGGTGCGCGAGCGCCTGCGTCGGCTGATTGCCGAAGCTTGGCACACCGAAGAAATCCGCCGCACCCGGCCCACCCCGGTGGATGAAGCCAAGTGGGGCTTTGCGGTAATCGAGCATTCGCTGTGGCAGGCGATTCCAAGCCATCTGCGCAAGGTCGATGCCGCGCTGCACCATGCAACCGGCCTGCGTCTACCGCTGGAAGCCGCCCCGGTGCGCTTTGCCTCATGGATGGGCGGCGACCGCGACGGCAACCCCAATGTCACCGCAGCCGTCACCCGTGAAGTGCTGTTGCTGGCGCGCTGGATGGCCGCTGACCTGTTCCTGCGCGACATCGACAACCTGGCTGCCGAGCTTTCGATGCAGGCGGCCAGTGCTGCGCTGCGCGAGCAGGTGGGTGACAGCGCCGAGCCGTACAGGGCCTTGCTCAAGCAACTGCGCGACCGCCTGCGCGCCACCCGCGCCTGGGCCCACGCCTCACTGAGCGCGGCCCAGCCTGCCAGCGCCGCGGTGCTGGTGGACAACCACGACCTGATCGCCCCGTTGCAACTGTGCTACCAGTCGCTGCATGAGTGCGGCATGGGTGTGATCGCCGATGGTGCACTGCTTGATTGCCTGCGTCGGGCGGTGACCTTTGGCCTGTTCCTGGTGCGCCTGGACGTGCGCCAGGACTCGGCACGCCATCGCGATGCGCTGTCTGAAATCACCGATTACCTGGGCCTTGGCCGCTACGCCGACTGGGACGAGGAGCGGCGCATTGCGTTCTTGCAGGCCGAGCTGAAAAACCGCCGGCCGCTGCTACCGGCGCATTTCCAGCCCCAGGCCGATACTGCCGAAGTGCTCGCCACCTGCCGTGAGGTCGCCGCAGCGCCCGCCGCCTCGTTGGGCTCGTACGTCATCTCGATGGCGGGCGCTGCCTCTGACGTGCTGGCGGTGCAACTGCTGCTCAAGGAAGCTGGCCTGACCCGGCCGATGCGCGTGGTACCGCTGTTCGAAACCCTTGCCGACCTGGACAACGCAGGCCCTGTGATGCAGCGCCTGCTCGGCCTGCCGGGCTATCGCGCAGGGCTGCACGGCCCGCAGGAAGTGATGATCGGCTATTCCGATTCGGCCAAGGACGCCGGCACCACGGCCGCGGCCTGGGCGCAGTACCGCGCGCAGGAGAACCTGGTGCGCATCTGCCGTGAGCACCAGGTTGAACTGCTGTTGTTCCATGGCCGGGGTGGCACGGTGGGGCGCGGTGGTGGCCCGGCCCATGCGGCGATTCTGTCGCAGCCGCCAGGTTCGGTGGCGGGGCGGTTCCGCACCACCGAACAAGGCGAGATGATCCGCTTCAAGTTCGGCCTGCCGGGGATCGCCGAACAAAACCTCAACCTCTACCTGGCGGCGGTGCTGGAGGCGACCCTGCTGCCGCCACCGCCGCCGCAACCGGCCTGGCGCGAGCTGATGGACCAGTTGGCCGCCGACGGGGTCAAGGCCTACCGCCAGGTGGTGCGCGAGAACCCGGACTTCGTCGAGTACTTCCGCCAGTCCACCCCGGAGCAGGAGCTTGGCCGCCTGCCGCTGGGCAGCCGCCCGGCCAAGCGCCGTGCCGGTGGCATCGAGAGCCTACGGGCTATCCCGTGGATCTTCGGCTGGACCCAGACCCGCTTGATGCTGCCGGCCTGGCTGGGTTGGGAAACCGCGCTGAACAACGCGCTGGCCCGTGGCCAGGGCGAAATGCTGGCGCAGATGCGCGAGCAGTGGCCGTTTTTCCGCACCCGCATCGACATGCTGGAAATGGTGCTGGCCAAGGCCGATGCACAAATTGCCGAGGCGTACGACCAACGTCTAGTGCAACCGGAACTGCTTCCTTTAGGTGCACAACTGCGCGACCTATTGTCGCAGTCATGCCAGGTCGTGCTCGGCCTGACTGGGCAGCCGGTGCTACTGGCGCATAGCCCCGAAACGCTGGAATTCATCCGCCTGCGCAACACCTATCTGGACCCACTGCACCGCCTTCAGGCCGAGCTGCTGGCCCGCTCGCGCAGCCGCGAAGCCGCTCTGGACAGCCCGTTGGAGCAGGCCTTGCTGGTGACGGTGGCCGGCATCGCAGCGGGCCTGCGCAACACTGGCTGAATAGCAGGCGGGTGCTTGCCGCCGGTTGCGCCCAGGTGCGCCGGGCGGCAACTGCGCGTTCGGTTGCGCCAGGCGCAACCGCCACCTGTGCAGGCTGCGCCGCAGCCTTTGTTGCCACTTTGGGACGCTTGTCGGGGGGGCGGGTGCTGTGTATCTTGAGCAGCCTTCTGACCGAATTTGCGGTCTCGTCCGATTTTCCCGGAGTTGGCCTTGTGCGCCGAATCCGTTGATTTGCATAAAAAAATATGAGGAGCACAAGATGCGCGTAATTCTGCTGGGAGCTCCCGGGGCCGGTAAAGGTACTCAGGCAAAGTTCATCACCGAAAAGTTCGGTATCCCCCAGATCTCCACCGGTGACATGCTGCGTGCTGCCGTCAAGGCCGGCACCCCGCTGGGTCTGGAGCTGAAAAAAGTCATGGACGCCGGCCAACTGGTCTCCGATGAGCTGATCATCAACCTGGTCAAGGAGCGCATCGCCCAGCCAGATTGCGCCAATGGCTGCCTGTTCGACGGCTTCCCACGCACCATCCCGCAAGCAGAAGCCATGGTCGCTGCCGGTGTCGACATCGACGCCGTGGTTGAAATTGCCGTGGACGACGAAGAAATCGTCGGCCGCATGGCTGGCCGCCGCGTGCACCTGGCCTCGGGCCGCACCTACCACATCCAGTACAACCCGCCGAAAGTGGAAGGCAAGGACGACGTCACTGGCGAAGACCTGATCCAGCGCGACGATGACAAGGAAGAGACCGTGCGTCATCGCCTGTCGGTCTACCACACCCAGACCAAGCCGCTGGTGGACTTCTACCAGAAGCTGTCCGCTGCCAATAACGGCAAACCGAAGTACAGCCACATCGAAGGTGTCGGCTCGGTGGATGCGATCACTGCCAAGGTGCTGGCAGCCCTGAGCTGATCCACCACCACGCGTCACCACGGCCCGCTTGCGGGCCGTTGTCGTTTATACTGCCGCCCTTTCCCTCTTGATGCCTGGATACCCCGTTCGATGACCACCTTGCTGGCCCTGGATACCGCCACCGAAGCCTGTTCCGTTGCCCTGTTGCATGACGGCAAGGTGACCAGCCATTACGAGGTGATCCCGCGCATGCATGCGCAAAAGCTGCTGCCGATGATCAAGCAGTTGCTGGCCGATTCCGGGGTTGCGCTGGGCGCGCTGGACGCGATTGCCTTTGGCCGTGGGCCGGGTGCGTTCACCGGTGTGCGCATTGCCATCGGTGTGGTCCAGGGGCTGGCCTTTGCCCTCGACCGCCCGGTGCTGCCTACCTCCAACCTTGCTGCCCTGGCGCAGGGCGCGTTGCGCCGGCATGGCGTGCAGCAGGTGGCGGCCGCTATCGATGCGCGCATGGATGAAGTGTATTGGGGTTGCTATGCGGCAGAGCAGGGCGAGATGCGCCTGCTCGGCCAGGAGCAGGTGATTGCACCCGAGCGGGTAGCGCTGCCGCCGGCCGTTTCTGGCGATTGGTACGGTGCTGGCACCGGCTGGGGCCTGGCGGATCGCCTGGCCGTGCAGTTGGCCGCCAGCGACGCAGGTGCGCTGCCCGATGCCCAGGACATCCTCAGCCTGGCGCGCTTTGCTTGGGCGCGCGGTGAGGCGGTGGCGGCTGACCAGGCGCAGCCGGTGTACCTGCGCGATAACGTGGCCACGCCCAAGGCGCGCTGATGGCTTGCTCGTGAGGCAGCACGCTTGCTGTTTTGTGCAAGCATGTACTGGCCTCATCGCAGGCTGTCGCCAGCTCCCACAGAGCTCGCCCATCCCCATATCGATGCCGTCTACGCGGTCAGTGTAGGAGCG
>NZ_JABWRG010000123.1:0-13286 GCF_014268825.1 Pseudomonas sp. SWRI51
ACAATTGGACTCGAACCAACGACCCCCACCATGTCAAGGTGGTGCTCTAACCAACTGAGCTATGTGCCTGTCGTGTGTGGCGCATTCTACCGGCTGGAAAACCGCTGTCAACTATTTTTTTAACGCTAACCTACTGAATCTTAAAAATATTTAGAGAAGAACCTGGACAAGGAGCGCGTAAAGGATTTTCGCCGGACGACTAGCGGGTGTTTATTATTATTGATAGCATCGGTACATTCGTTAAAAATATAAAACACGAGGTCTCTCGAGCATGGCTAACACCCCCTACCCCCAGTCCTACTACGCCGCCTCGGCCAACCCGGTGCCGCCACGTCCGGCGCTGCAGGGTGAGGTGGAAACCGACGTTTGCATCATCGGTGCCGGCTACACCGGCCTATCGAGCGCCCTGTTCCTGCTCGAAAACGGATTCAAAGTCACCGTTCTGGAAGCGGCGAAGGTGGGTTTTGGCGCTTCCGGGCGCAACGGCGGCCAAATCGTCAACAGCTACAGCCGCGACATCGACGTGATCGAACGCACTGTCGGCCCGAAAGAGGCACAACTGCTGGGTCAGATGGCTTTTGAGGGCGCGCGAATCATTCGTGAGCGGGTAGCCAAGTACAACATCCAGTGCGACCTGAAAGACGGCGGTGTCTTCGCAGCCCTGACCAGCAAGCAGATGGGCCACCTGGAGTCGCAACAACGCCTGTGGGAACGCTTTGGCCACACCCAGCTTGAGCTGATGGACCAGAAGCGTATCCGCGAAGTGGTTGCCTGCGACAGCTATATAGGCGGCATGCTCGATATGAGCGGCGGCCACATCCACCCACTGAACCTCGCCCTGGGCGAAGCAGCAGCCGTGGAGTCGCTGGGCGGCGTCATTTACGAACAATCCCCGGCTGTGCGCATCGAGCGCGGCGCCAACCCGGTCGTGCATACCCCGCAGGGCAAGGTACGCGCCAAGTTCATCATCGTTGCCGGCAACGCCTACCTGGGCAACCTGGTACCGGAACTGGCCGCCAAGTCCATGCCGTGCGGTACCCAGGTGATCACCACCGAGCCGCTGGGCGAAGAGCTGGCCCGCACCCTGTTGCCGCAAGACTACTGCGTCGAAGACTGCAACTACCTGCTCGACTACTACCGCCTGACCAGCGACAAGCGCCTGATCTTCGGTGGTGGCGTGGTCTACGGGGCGCGTGACCCGGCCAACATCGAAGCGATCATTCGCCCGAAGATGCTCAAGGCCTTCCCGCAGCTCAAGGACGTGAAAATCGACTACGCCTGGACCGGCAACTTCCTGCTGACGCTATCGCGCCTGCCGCAAGTGGGCCGCATCGGCGACAACATCTATTACTCGCAAGGCTGCTCCGGCCATGGTGTGACCTATACCCACCTGGCGGGCAAGGTGCTGGCCGAAGCACTGCGTGGCCAAGCCGAACGCTTCGACGCCTTCGCCGGCTTGCCGCACTACCCGTTCCCCGGCGGGCAAATGCTGCGCGTACCGTTCAGCGCTATTGGCGCCTGGTACTACAGCCTGCGAGACCGCCTGGGCTTCTGATCGTTACTACAGCGCCGGCTTGGTCCCCCTATGCGGGGGAGCAAGCCGGGGTCACTGCCCGAGGCTGTTGAGCGCTTGCTTGGCAGCAATTTCCTGCCCGGACCGGGCCAGCTCATCTGCAGCCTGCAGCCAGCGCTTGCGGTCCACCTGCGCCGGCAACTGACGCGGCGACTGCACCAGCACTGCCCAACTGCCATCCTTGGCCCACGCCGAAGCAAACGCATCGAAGCTCATCAACTGCCGCCGATGCATGCCGCTGCGCAGTAGCACCCGATGCTTGTAGCGGTCATAGCCGATCAGTACTGCATAGCGCGGCTCGCTCCACCAGATAGACCCTTCCTGATAACGCACCAGCACCGGGTAACCGGCGGCGACCTGGCTGAGCAAGGCGTCCAAGTGTTTGTCGAGCGGGTAGACCACCCTACCGTACTCACGGGCCACGCGCGGTATGCCGGTATCCAGCGAGCCTGCGGCCTCGGGCAGGCCGAGGGCTTTGTCGAGCAGGCCTGGCGTAATAGGGGCGCCCTGCTGTGACAGTACCGCGGCCAGCGCCATGGAACCGCTGTGGTTGGCATTGCCGCGGTAGAACGGCACGCTGCTGATTTCGGTACGTTGCGGCTCGCCTTTGACCGCAGGCGCCGGGGCACTGGCGCAGCCGCTCAAGACAGCCGCCACCAGGCACGCGGTTAACAGACGACGTGGGCCGTAACGCAAAGGTTTGGAAGGTGTTGGCAACATGGGCTCTCGCTTGATCCACTGCCGGGCAGCCAGCGCCCGGCTTTGAGCTGCGATGATAGGTCCCCAGGCCGCGCGGGTATAGCCCGGCGCAGGCATGTCAGGAAATAACGCAAGGCATAGACCTAAGGTCAATTGAACGTCACACACTACCGGCTAGACTAATGATGTGTCTGGAAGGCAAGCCTGGCTTGCCGCAGAAATGGAGGCACACATGAGCCTGACTATGGCAATTCTGATGTTGGTAGGTATGTGGCTTAGCGTTGCAGCGGCCATGCTCTGGGGTGTTCTGCGTATCGTGCGCCGGCATGCCCACCCTCACCCCACCCGCACACGCCCTCAGCCACGTGCGCTCCCCGCACACCGCGCGCCACGGCAGGTTGGCGCACACTGATCGGATCTGCCGCCAGCGCGCCCTGGCGGCAGGCTCTGTCTGGCAAGAGCAAATTCCACTATCGTAGCGTGGCGTGGCAGCCGCCCTTTGGCGTCAGCTCTTTCAGCATGCAAGGCCCTTAACCATGCTCACCCCCAGACTCACCACACAGAGCTTGCTGCTGGTTGCGGCCGCGTTGGTAATGCCGATTGTGGGTATCGATGTTTATCTCACGCTGGCTCTGGGCCAGGATAATCCGTACCTGTATCTGCTGGCTGTGCCGGCGGCAGTGGTTTCGTATGTGTTGGTACAGATCGCCTTGATCATCGCGTTTGTCACCGGCGGGCGCTTCACCACTGGCAAAACGGGTGCTGTATTGGTGCTCGGCTGGGCGCTCGCAGTGGCATTTCTGTTGGTACGTTTTTTCTATTCGCACTAACCGAAACCAGGCCAAGCCCTGTTCTCACTCGGTGTAACGCAGCCATACATGTGCGCGCCCAATGATCGCCTCGGCAAACACCGCAGCCATGCGCGGCCGGTCTGCAACGTTGTAAAGCGCACACAAGTCTTGCGCCAGCGCCTGAGCCAGCGCCGCGTCAGCAGCCTGGGCCCGCCAAAAGCCCATATATGACGCCCCAACCCCCATCAGCTCATAGCCATGGTTCTGCGCCAACTGCCGCGCAACAGCGTGGTTCTGCGCAGGGTCAAGGTCGATGGTGAAGTAGCCATTGGGGAAGGCCGCCAACGTGTCATAACTCTGCTCTACAGGCACCACCAGCGCCGAAACTGGCTGATCAAGCAAGGTCACCGGGTGCTGCTGGTAATCCAGCCACTCCTGCAACGCCTGCTCGTCCAGGGCCAAACCGTGGGCGCACGCCCCTTCGAAGGTGGCCGGCGCCACCGCAGCCCTGAAATTGCGCAGACAGATACCAAACTCGGCCTTGGTGCACAGGTAGCCCAGGTATTCGCCGTCTTCGAAACACTCCGCTGGCAATGCCGCCAGTTCCTCTTCGCAAGCACCGGCAAGGTCGAGGTTGTTTGCGGCATGGCCTGAGGTATAGCGGGCCTGATGGCGATCATCGAGGGTGAACAGCGCCCTGCAACCGGGGTGGTTGGCGCTGATAGTGCGGGCAGCAGCTGCCAGCTCGCTCAGGCTGCCGATGGCGCTCAGGCGATATTCGTCGCAGAGCCCACCACTGAAGTTGTCGGTGGTTTCGCTGCCGATAAAGTGGATTTCCATGGCGGGCATTCATGTCCTTGTCGTGGCGTGCCAAAGACCCTTAACTCAAACCCTGCCAGCCAGCAAATGCTCAGCGCACTGGCGCGGTTCGGTTTTTAGCCCTCGGCGGCCAGGGTCGCCTGCTGCGCGGCTTCGTCGGCCAGGCGCTGGCGCTCGGCTTTGCAGATGTACTTGTCTTTACTCTTCGGCGCGAGCTTGGCGCTGGCTTTCTTGGCGTTGGCCTTGAGCAACTGATTGATCTTTTTGCGGCGGTTCATGGGGGGGTGCTTCCATCGGGCGGGTCGGCGCGCACGATACAGCAAATTGCAGAACCTGGGGGCCGCCCCACTACAGGCCCGCCCCCAATTTTTCAATAGAAGTCGTAGTAGATCGCCCACTCTCCGGTAACCCGGTGCTTCCAGAACATCAGGCTGCCACTGTCCACCACGTTGAGGCCGATCTTGCCGTCAGACGATATCTGAAACACGAACTCGAAGTCGTCGCCAGGGTAGACCCCGGACTGGCAGAACGAGGGATAGCCGCCGATCTTATGCTCGTAGCAGTGTGTGACCATGTCGTAATAGCTTTCGATGTGCCCGGCCCGTTCCAGCGCCAGCACTTCGCGCTCCAGATCGCACGGCACACCGCCGCCATCCCATAATGGGTAATCCTCAGCGACCGCTTCGACCTTCAGCGGGAATGGCTTGAGGAAAGAACCGGGCACTGCCAGCTCCTTGCGTACCAAAGGCTCGTCAGTGCTGTACTCGCGAATCAGCCAGTTGCCGCCCATCGGCTCGAATTCATCGGGGAAGGCTGCACTGATGAACACCGTAAGCACGCGCACCCCAGCCAGCATTGGGCTGGAGAACGGCAGTGCTGGCAGGTAAAACTGTGCATAGGGCAGCATCTGGTCGCCCGCCGCATTGAGCGGGATGTCCTCATCGGGGCGGAACAGAAACACACGCCCCAACCAGCTTTCATCATCGGCATGAGTGGGCCGAAAACCGCCTGCCACGAATTTGCTGGCTGGCCGCGCCAGGCGCTGTCTGATCGTTTCAATATCCATGCAGGCAGAAAGCTCCTTTGCTGATCGGTAACAACCTAGAGACTGAAGTGTACCCTTCAGTCACCTGCTGTTTTAATGCGTAGCTGGACAAGCCAATGATCATATCCGGACTGTGTGGGGAGGTCAGTACCGACTGGCCACTGCTACGCTTGCCAGATACCGGGCGTTGATCCGGGCGAGATTCTCTACTCAGGAGTGTACCCATGGCCCTCTGCGACGACCTGGCCCTGCTGATCCGCCAGGAACAGTTGCTGCAGTTCGAGCATTTCGACGAAGACATTGCCTGGCAGCTCGGTTCGTGGCTTGTACAACGCGCCCAGAGCGAGGGCTGGCCGGTGCTGGTCGAGATACGCCGCTTCGAGCGCGTGCTGTTCACCGCCAGCCGCCCCGGCGTCACCCCACACCACCACGACTGGGTGCGCCGCAAGAGCAACACGGTACAGCGCTTCCTGTGCAGTTCTTATCGAATCGGCCACCAACTGGCCATTGACCAGAAGGACATCACCCAGCGCTACAACCTTCCCGCCAGCGACTATGCCAGTGCTGGCGGAAGCTTCCCGCTTAGCGTGAAAGGCGCCGGGGTGATCGGCTGCATAACGGTGTCGGGGCTGCCTGAGCGCCAGGACCACCAGCTGGTTATCGACGCACTGTGCGAACTGCTTGGCCACGACCGCACCGAGCTGTCGCTAGCTGAAAAATGATCAGGCACGCACCCGGCGCAGCTCGACCTGCCCCGCGTCATTGACCACCCAACCCTGCCCATCGGCAACGCGCACGCCACCGACCCAGCGCTCGGCAGGTGTATGATCCAGCCAGTTTACATGCCCGGCCAGCACCTGTTCGCCCAGCGTCGTCAGGCGCAGCGTGCGTTGCTGCCAGCCATCGCCCGGCCCTTCGTGCAACAGCGGGCGCGGCGTATCGATCAGCGGGCGCAACAGCACACTGAACATCAAGTCCCCCAGATACGGCAGTGGCTCGTCCCGCGCCATCAGTTCGGCAAACACGCGTGCGGCCGGCTGCTCGCCCAGGCGCGCGACAATGCGCAGCGTCAGGCGCTCGGTCAGGCTCAGGCCATCAACCGCCCCGGGGAGCTCTTGCAGCTGCCGAGCCAGCGCGCCTTGCAGCAAAGGCAACGGCGCATGGGCAGTGGCTGCGAGTGCGGCCCAGGCCCGGGGGTCGGGCGCGGTATAGGCAGCCCAGGCCTGACGCGCCAGCAACAAAGCCTCCTCGCCCACGCTGCGGCGCTGTGGCCACAGCCAGGCAAGCAGGTCCGGGGCCAACTGGCCGATCCCGATAAAACGCTGCACACCCGGCACCCGGTCGATTTCGATCAACTCAAGACGGCGCGGTACACAGGGCAGGCTGGCAAAGACGCGAATCAGGAACAGCTGATCATAGGCATCGGCTTCACACCACAGCACCAGTTGGCTGTCAGCGCTCAGTTGCTCCAGCGCCGAACGCAGGCGCGCCTGGCGCTGCTCGACGTCGTGCATGGACATGCCGAATACACGCGCTATGTAGGCGCTACGTGCCGGCCAGTAGTCATGGGCGGGCACCGGCCCCATGACCATCGGGTCGTCGAACATCTGAAACGTGCCGGTAAAGCCTGCCACCCGCAAGCTGTGCTCGATATCGTTACCACAGCGCCAATGCTGCACTTGCGCCTCGCCTTCGGTGGCAAAGCCTGGGTGGCGGGCGGCGAACGCCACGGCATCGGCGTGGGCCTTGAGCTTAGGCCAGCTGGCAAAGCCAACCTGGCGCGCCAGCAGCCACTGGGTATCGGCCAGGCGGTAGTCGGGGCCAGGCAGGCCGAGGCTGCGCAACTGGGTGCGGGTGTCGTCGTCGAGGTGCTTGAGCAGGCGCTTGGCGTGTTTGCGCAACGCCGGCAGGTCGATCAGGCCGTGGTGACGGGATGCATGAATGGCAGGCATGCCAACTCCTTTCAGGGCTCGGTCCGCCGACAAGCCGGGAGCTGGAATGTAATGAAAGCTTCAAGTGCCTGGGCAACCCCTTCGCGCGGACCGCGGGCGCAGCAGGCGCCTTGTGGCGGACTCTAACGGCTCGCACACAGACATGCAAACGATGTGCTTCACGGCCGGCTGCCAGCGTCTATCAGGACTTCCCGAATGCGCCCTGCTTTCGCACCAGGACTCTCCATGCAAGCACTCCTGCAAGAAATCCTCGACCACGTTCGCCCCTTGCTCGGCCACGGCCAGGTGGCGCAATACATCCCAGCACTGGCCCAGGTCGCCCCTGACCAACTGGGCATTGCCGTGCAAAGCCTGGATGGCCAGTTGCACTGCGCCGGGGATGCGCGCACGCCGTTCTCGATCCAGAGTATTTCCAAGGTGTTCAGCCTGGTGCAGGCCATTGGCCACAGCGGCGAGGACATCTGGCAGCGCCTCGGTTACGAGCCCTCTGGGCAGGCGTTCAACTCGCTGGTGCAACTTGAGGTGGAAAAGGGCCGGCCACGCAACCCGTTCATCAACGCCGGCGCCCTGGTGATCTGCGACATCAACCAGTCGCGCTACGCCACCCCTGCCCTGTCGATGCGCGATTTTGTCCGGCGCCTGGCGGCCAACCCACGCATCGTCAGCGATGCGGTGGTTGCCGAGTCGGAATACCAGCACCGCGCCCGCAACGCCGCCATGGCTTACCTGATGCAGGCGTTCGGTAACTTCCACAACGATGTCGATGCAGTGCTGCGCAGCTACTTCCACCACTGCGCGCTGTCGATGAGCTGCGCCGACGTTGCCCGGGCCTTTGCCTTCCTGGCCAATAGCGGCTACTGCCCGCACAGCGGCGAGCAGGTGCTGAGCCAGCGCCAGGCGCAACAGGTTAACGCCATCATGGCCACTAGCGGCCTGTACGATGAGGCCGGCAACTTCGCCTATCGGGTTGGTTTGCCGGGCAAGAGCGGTGTCGGGGGTGGCATCGTTGCGGTAGTGCCGGGGCGCTACAGCATTTGCGTGTGGTCGCCGGAGCTCAATGCGTCGGGCAACTCGCTGGCAGGCTTGCGGGCGCTGGAGTTGCTCAGTGAGCGAATGACCGGGTCGGTGTTCTCGGCAGTGCCCTGAGGTCTCGGCAGTGGCCTGGTTAAAACCAGGCCACTGCCGAATGTTGCGTCAACGGGTCACGGTGCGCATGGTCACAAACTCTTCGGCGGCCGTAGGGTGCACGCCAATAGTATCGTCGAACTGCTGCTTGGTTGCCCCGGCCTTGAGCGCGATGCCCAGGCCCTGGACGATTTCACCGGCGTCCGGGCCAACCATGTGGCAGCCCAGTACTTTGTCGGTGTCGGCATCCACAACCAGCTTCATCAGGGTTTTCTCCTGGATGTCGGTCAAGGTCAGCTTCATGGCGCGGAAACGGCTTTCGAAGATTTGCACCTTGTGCCCCGCCTCCAGTGCCTGCTCCTCGGTCAGGCCGACCGTACCGATCGGCGGCTGGCTGAATACCGCGGTAGGGATGTTCTGGTAGTCCACCGGGCGGTACTGCTCGGGCTTGAACAAGCGCCGCGCCACGGCCATGCCTTCGGCGAGGGCGACCGGGGTCAGCTGCACACGACCAATCACATCGCCAATGGCCAAAATCGACGGCGCGGTAGTCTGGTATTGCTCATCGACGCGGATATAACCCCGCTCGTCCAGCTCGACACCGGTGTTTTCAAGGCCGAGGTTATCCAGCATCGGCCGGCGCCCGGTCGCATAGAACACGCAGTCGGCAACCAGCTCGCGGCCATCCTTGAGCGTGGCCTTGAGGCTGCCGTCAGGTAGCTTGTCGATACGCTGGATGTCGGCATTGAACTGCAGATCGAGGCCGCGTTTTTCCAGCTCTTCCTTGAGGTGGGTGCGCACCGAGCCATCGAAACCGCGCAGGAACAGGTCACCGCGGTACAGCAGCGAGGTGGCAGCGCCGAGGCCTTGGAAGATACCCGCAAACTCCACGGCGATGTAACCGCCACCGACTACCAGCACGCGGCGCGGCAATGCTTTGAGGTAAAAGGCCTCGTTGGAGGTGATGGCCAGCTCCTTGCCCGGAATATCCGGCACCTGCGGCCAGCCGCCGGTGGCGATCAGGATGTTGGCAGCGCTGTAGCGCTGGCCGTCGACATCGACTTCGTTGGCCCCGGTGATGCGCGCGTGCCCCTGCAGCAGGGTCACGCCACTGTTGACCAGCAAGTTGCGGTAGATGCCGTTGAGCCGCTCGATCTCGCGGTTTTTGTTGGCAATCAGCGTGCCCCAGTCGAAATGGCCCTCTTCGAGGGTCCAGCCGAAGCCTGCGGCCTGCTCGAGCTCGTCGGCAACGTGGGCGCCGTACACCAACAGTTTTTTCGGCACGCAGCCAACGTTGACGCAGGTGCCTCCGAGGTAGCGGCTTTCAGCCACCGCCACCTTGGCACCGAAGCCTGCGGCAAAGCGCGCGGCGCGTACACCGCCGGAACCGGCGCCAATCACGAACAGATCAAAATCGTAAGCCATGCAATGAGTCTCCTGGGCAGACGCCCAGCATAGCGCCGTTGCCGGCAGCAAACAAAAAACCGCTGAAACGCAAAGGCCGCGCTGCGGCCCATCGCGCTACATGCCGACCCCCACAACTACGTGGGAGCGGGCTTGCCCCGCGATGGGCCGCAGCGCGGCCCCGGTTCAACCTGGCAGTGGCTTATCAGTAAGCCTTGCCGGTCTTGTAGTAGTTCTCGAAGCAGAAGTTGGTAGCGTCGATGTAACCCTCGGCGCCGCCGCAGTCAAAGCGCTGGCCCTTGAACTTGTAGGCAATCACGCAACCGGCCTGCGCCTGCTGCATCAGTGCGTCGGTGATCTGAATCTCGCCACCTTTGCCAGGCGGGGTGTTCTGGATGATATCGAAGATATCCGGGGTCAGGATGTAACGCCCGATGATGGCCAGGTTCGACGGAGCATCTTCCGGCGCCGGTTTCTCGACCATGTTGGTCACACGGAAGATATCGTCGCGGATCATGTCGCCGGCAATAACACCATACTTGTTGGTTTCCTGCGGATCGACTTCCTGGATGGCGATGATCGAGCAGCGGAACTGGTTGTACAGCTTGACCATCTGGGTCAGTACGCCATCACCATCCGGGTTGACGCACAGGTCGTCCGCCAGCACCACGGCGAACGGCTCGTCGCCGATCAGCGGGCGGCCGGTCAGAATCGCGTGGCCCAGGCCTTTCATCTCGGTCTGGCGGGTGTAGGAGAACGAGCACTCATCAAGCAGGCGACGGATACCGACCAGGTACTTCTCTTTGTCGGTGCCCTTGATCTGGTTTTCCAGCTCGTAGCTGATGTCGAAGTGGTCTTCCAGGGCGCGCTTGCCGCGGCCGGTGACGATGGAAATCTCGCTCAGGCCGGCGTCCAGGGCCTCTTCAACGCCATACTGGATCAGTGGCTTGTTCACCACCGGCAGCATTTCCTTGGGCATGGCTTTGGTAGCGGGCAGGAAGCGGGTGCCGTAACCGGCTGCCGGGAACAAGCATTTCTTGATCATATACGTCCTTAACGAAGGGCTTTGCGTACGAATTTCGGCGCAGTCTAATCAGGCGGCGGTCACCTTACAATGCCCCGCCCTCGTACGACCGATGCCATGATAGAGATATCCCAGTGTAGTTAGTTCCAAGGGATCGTAAATATTGCGCCCATCGGACAGCCCAGGCACGCGCATCAGCCCGTGAACACGGGCCAATACCCGCATTGCAACCGCCAGTGATGACTATGCCATGAGCGCTTTGCAGCAAACTGATGAACGTATCCCGACCCTATGGATTAGCGCAGGCAGCACGGGGTTTTTGAGCCGGATTCGTGACTGCAAGGCAAAAGACCTTGGCGCATGCGCGCCTTAATCCCTCGGAGTAAAACACGCAGACTGCCGGTCATAACGTTTCACATCCGGCAGGAGCATACCCATGAGCATTCCTTCGTTTGGCCTCGGCACCTTCCGTCTTAGCGGGCAAACCGTCATTGATTCGGTCAAGGCTGCACTTGAACTGGGCTATCGCGCCATCGACACAGCGCAGATCTACAAGAATGAAGGCGAAGTTGGCCAGGCCATTGCCGAGAGCGGCGTGCCGCGCAGCGAGCTGTTTATTACCACCAAGATCTGGGTCGACAACTACGCCGCCGACAAGCTCATCCCAAGCCTGCGCGAAAGCCTCGCCAAGCTGCGCACCGACCACGTCGACCTGCTGCTGATCCACTGGCCCGCGCCGGGCAACGGCGTTGCGCTGGGCGAGTACATGACGGCAATGGCAGAGGCCAAGCAACTGGGCCTGACCCGCCAGATCGGCGTATCCAACTTCAATATCGAACTGACCCGCCAAGCCATTGAGGTGGTAGGTAAAGGCGAGATTGCCACCAACCAGGTCGAACTCAGCCCCTATCTGCAAAACAGCAAGCTGGCCGCCTACCTGAATGACCACGGCATCACAGTCACCTCCTACATGACCCTGGCCTACGGCAAGGTGCTCAAGGACCCGCTGCTGGCCACAATTGCTGCCAAGCACAAAGCCACCGTTGCGCAAGTGGCACTGGCCTGGGCCTTGCAACTCGGTTACGCGGTGATCCCGTCATCGACCAAGCGCGAAAACCTTGCCAGCAACCTGCTGGCGCAGGGCCTGCACCTGGATGCAGACGACATGGCGCAGATCGCCAGCCTGGAACGTAACGGCCGTGAAGTGAGCCCGGACGGCCTGGCGCCGGAGTGGGACTGAGCGACGGCCATGGAACACACGCCCCCTTCTGAAACCCGCACCCTGGAGCGCCCGATGAGCACGCCCTCACCCAAGCGGGTGCTGTTCGCCCTGGCCATCGGCGCCTTCGGTATCGGCACCACCGAGTTCACGCCCATGGGCCTGTTGCCGGTGATTGCCGATGGTGTCGGGGCGAGCATCCCCAGCGCCGGCATGTTGATCACCGCGTACGCCATTGGAGTCATGGTCGGCGCACCGATCATGACCTTGCTGTTCAGCCGCTTTGGCAAGCGGGCGGCGCTGATGATGCTGATGGGCATCTTCACTGTCGGCAACCTGCTCTCGGCGTTTGCGCCGGACTACTACACCCTGCTCGCTTCCCGGTTGATCACCAGCCTCAACCACGGTGCATTCTTTGGCCTGGGTGCGGTGGTGGCAGCCAGCGTGGTACCCAAGGACAAACAGGCCAGTGCCGTGGCCACCATGTTCATGGGCCTGACCATCGCCAACATCGGCGGCGTGCCGGCCGCCACCTGGCTGGGGCAGCAGGTGGGCTGGCGCATGGCCTTTGCAGGCACGGCGGTGTTGGGCGTGGTGGCGATTACCGCACTTTGGTACGCCCTGCCCAAGGGCGAGCGCGGCCAGGTGCCGCATGTGCGCAAGGAGCTGGCGGTGATCGCCCGGCCGCGCGTGCTGCTGGCCATGGCCACCACGGTGCTCGGTGCCGGAGCCATGTTCACCTTGTACACCTACGTCGCCCCGGTGCTCGCCGAACTGACCGGCGCCGGCGATGGGTTTGTGACACTCGGCCTGGTGCTGATCGGGGTGGGTTTCACCTTGGGCAACAGCCTGGGCGGCAAGCTGGCGGACTGGTCGCTGGACGGCGCAGCGCGGATCTTCCTCGGCACACTGGCGGTGATCATGCTGTTGATGCCGCTGGTGCTCGGCAGCCATGTCGGCGCCGCCCTCGCCCTGCTGGTCTGGGGGGTATTCACCTTCGCCGTGGTTCCGCCGCTGCAAATGCGGGTAATGACGGCAGCCATCGAAGCGCCGGGGCTTGCATCGTCAATCAACGTCGGCGCGTTCAACCTAGGCAACGCGCTGGGTGCTGCGCTCGGCGGCGCAGTCATCAGCCTGAACCTGGGTTACGCGGCGGTACCGATGGCTGGCGGGCTGCTGGCAGCAGCGGGCTTGCTGCTGGTGTGGCTGGGTGGGCGCAGCAAGGCCTGAATGCTGCGAGGCTATCAGTTCTGTACAAGCCTGTTGCGGCCTCATCGCAGGCTGTCGCCAGCTCTCATAGAACAAACGCTAACTATCTGATTTATATGGATAACGTGGGAGCGGGCTTGCCCCGCGATGGATGGCACCGGCGACGCCGGTATCGCGGGGCAAGCCCGCCCCCACGGTGCCCAGTTCTCTGTGCGACAGCGCAGCCCGGAAGGGCTGGGTGATCTCCCACGGGAATCCGGGCCAGGCCTCAATAGAGCGGCTGCGCGCGGTTCAAGTGGGAGATTCTATGGTTTTGTACAAGCCTGTTCTCGCCAGACATATCTCCTTGGGGCGAGCTCACTTGTGGCGAGCGGGCTTGCCCCGCGTTGGGCTGCGCAGCAGCCCCTTGGGTTTTCAGGGCTGCTG
>NZ_JABWRG010000124.1:0-13123 GCF_014268825.1 Pseudomonas sp. SWRI51
CGCGAAAGGGCTGCGGAGCGGCCCCAGGATCTGAGCACCCACCAGAATCGCTGGGGCTGCTTCGCAGCCCTTTCGCGACACAAGGCCGCTCCTACACTGACCGCGTAGACGGCATCGATATGGCGATCGGCGAGCTCTGTGGGAGCTGGCGATAGCCTGCGATGAGGCCGGAACAGGTTTGAAAAAACTCTAGATTCTCCCCCACCACGGTTTCCCAATGAAAAAGCCCCGGCATCGCTGCCGGGGCTTTTTCATTTCAGCTGCGGGTTCAGGAAGGCACGACCGCCGCCTGGCCGCTCATGGCCAAGTCAACCAGCTCGCGGTTGGCAACCGCGTACATCGCATAGTCGTTACCGCTAGCGTTACGCAGGTCGTCCAGCATGGCGCGCCAGCGCTCTACCATCACCCGGTGCTGCTCGCACCACAGCGCCACGCGGGCGTCCATGTCCTGCGGGGCATCGTCCATTTGCAGCACAGAGATGGTGATCGCACGCTGCTGCAGGTCGATGTCGTCGCGGAACGCCTCGCGGGCCAGTGCCTGCCAGTTGTTTTCCACCGGCAGGTTGCTGATCTCTTGCAGGTACCAGGTCAGGTCCAGCGAACTGCCAACAGCGAAGAACGCCTTGGCAACCTGCGCTGGGTCATGCCCGGTAACATCGGCAGCCTCAATGATCGGCAACAAGGTGTACAAATGGCTGGTACCGGCCACCATGCGCGCCAGCAACTCCGGCACACCCGCGTCGACGAAGCTCTGGTAGCGGACCATCCAGCGCTCGCGGGTCGGGCCTTCGAGCAGTTCGTCGAGCTTGAGCCCAAGCTGGGCGATCTTCGGCCCGAAGTGCGCGGCATCACGCCCGGCATCCTGTTCGTTGCGACGGCTGCGCAGGAACCAGCGGGTGGCGCGGCGGCCCAGGCGCATCAGTTCGTCCATCAGCGCCAACTGAATTTCAGCCGGCACCTGGTAGTCCAGCGCTTCGATCTGGCGGAACCAGTGCGGCAGGTGGAAGATATCGCGCACGATTACATAGGCCCCGGCGACGTTGGCCGGGCTCATGCCAGTGGACTCCTTCAGGCGCTGCACGAAGGTGATGCCCATGTTGTTGACCAGGTCGTTGGCGATCTGGGTGCTGACGATCTCGCGCTTCAGACGATGCCGGCGCATGGACTCGGCGAACTTGCTCACCAGTGACGGCGGGAACGCGGTTTCCATGTCACGGGTCAGGTAGTCGTCGTCCGGCACCTGGGACTTGAGCAACTGCTCCTTGAGGTCGATCTTGCTGTACGAGATCAATACCGACAGCTCGGCACGGGTTAGCCCCTGCCCTGCGGCAAGGCGTTCGGCCAGTTGCTCTTCGCTTGGCAGGAACTCGATGGCGCGGTCCAGTTTGCCACGGCCTTCAAGGTCGGCCATCAGGCGCTTGTACTCGGCAATCCGCTCGCGGGCGCGGCGGGCCGCCAGCGACAAGGCCTGGGTCTGCTTGTAGTTGTTGCCCAGCACCAAGGCTGCAACTTCATCGGTCATGCTGCCCAGCAGCTGGTTACGCTGCTTCTCGGTCATGTCGCCTGCCTGCACCACTTCATTGAGCAGGATCTTGATGTTGACCTCGTGGTCCGAGCAGTCCACGCCCCCGGCGTTGTCGATGAAGTCGGTGTTGGTAGCACCGCCATGCAGGCCGAACTCGACCCGGCCGAGCTGGGTCATGCCCAGGTTGCCGCCCTCGCCCACCACTTTGCAGCGCAGCTCGTTGCCATTGACGCGCAGCGCGTCGTTGGCCTTGTCGCCCACATCGGCGTGGCTTTCGCTGCTGGCCTTGACGTAGGTGCCGATACCGCCGTTCCACAGCAGGTCGACCGGCGCCTTGAGCAATGCGTTAAGCAGCTCGGTCGGGGTCAGGCGGTCCGCCTCGATGGCGAAACGCTCTTTCATTTGCGGGCTGATGGCGATGCTCTTGGCACTGCGTGGGAAGATCCCGCCGCCTTCGGACATGATGCTGGTGTCGTAGTCGGTCCAGGCCGAACGCGGCAGGTCGAACAGGCGCTGGCGCTCGGCGAAGCTGCTGGCAGTGTCCGGGTTGGGGTCGATGAAGATGTGCAGGTGGTTGAATGCCGCGACCAGTTGCAGCTTGTCGGACATCAGCAAGCCGTTGCCGAACACGTCACCCGCCATGTCACCGATACCGATCACGGTCACCGGGTCTTGCTGCACGTTGATGCCGCGCTCGCGGAAGTGGCGTTGCACACCCACCCAGGCGCCACGGGCGGTGATACCCATTTTCTTGTGGTCGTAGCCAGCCGAGCCGCCGGAAGCGAAGGCATCGCCCAGCCAGAAGCCGTAGTCGATGGCAATGCCGTTGGCGATATCGGAGAAGGTCGCGGTGCCTTTGTCGGCGGCCACTACCAGGTACGGGTCATCGTCATCGTGGCGCACCACGTTGGCAGGCGGCACGACGCCACCGTCCTTGAGGTTGTCGGTGATGTCGAGCAGGCCGCTGATGAAGATGCGGTAGCAGGCCACGCCCTCGGCAGCAATTTCGTCGCGACCACCGCCCAGTGGCAGACGACGCGGCAGGAAGCCACCCTTGGCGCCAACCGGCACGATCACCGAGTTCTTCACCTGCTGGGCTTTGACCAGGCCCAGCACTTCGGTACGGAAGTCTTCCTCGCGGTCGGACCAGCGCAGGCCGCCACGGGCCACGTTGCCAAAGCGCAGGTGCACGCCCTCGACACGCGGCGAATAGACGAAGATCTCGAACTTCGGCACCGGCTTTGGCAGCTCGGGGATCAGCTTGGGGTTGAACTTGAAGCTGAAGTACGACTTGTCCTGGCCCTTGCTGTCCGGCTGATAGAAGTTGGTGCGCAACGTGGCCTTGATCAGGTCCAGGTAGCGGCGCAGGATGCGGTCCTCGTTGAGCACTTGGACGTCGTCCAGGGCGATGAGGATCGCCTGTTCCAGGCGCTGCTGCTTGTCGTCAAGGTCTTCCTGGGTGAGCTTGCGCGCCAGGTAGAAGCGGGTTTTGAACAGCCGGGTCAGCTCGCGGGCGATATCGGTGTGGTTGTTCAGGGTGCTGGCGATATAGCCCAGGTCGAAGCCAAGGCGGATCTGCTTGAGGTAGCGGGCATAGGCGCGCAGCAGCGCCACGTCACGCCACGGCAGGCCGGCGGTCAGCACCAGACGGTTGAACGCATCGTTTTCGGCATCGCCCTTGACGATGTGGACGAAGGCATCCTGGAAGGTGTCGTTGAGTTGCTGGATGTCCAGGTTCAGGCCTTCGCTGTAGGTGAAGGCAAAATCGTGAATCCAGAACTCGCGGCCGCTGGCATGGCGCAGGCGGTACGGGAACTCGCCCAGCACGCGCAGGCCGAGGTTTTCAAGAATCGGCAGCACATCCGACAGCGCCAGCGGCGTGTCGGCGTGGTACAGCTTGCAATGCAACTGACGTTCGCCCAACTGCGTCAACGGCTGGTAGAAGCTCATGGCCAGGGGCTTGGCTTCGGACAGGTTGAGCACATGCTGCATGTCGACCACGGCCGAGTGGGCGGCGAAGCGCTCGCGGTAGCCGGCCGGGAAGCCTTTGGGGAAGTCGTCGAGGATGGTCGTGCCCTGGGCCTCGCCAAAGTTGTCCACCACCAGCGCCGAGAAATCGTCCTGCCACGAACGGCAAGCCTGGACCACTTCGTTTTCCAACTGCTGCGGGTCGATGTCGATGCGGTTTTTCGGGTCTACCCGCAGAATCAGCTGTACGCGCGCCAGCACCGATTCAGAGAAGAAGGTCCAGAACTCGCAGTCACTGGCCTTCAGGCGCTCCATCAGCACCTGCTGGATTTTCTGCCGCACTTCCGTGGAGTAGATTTCGCGCGGCACATAGGCCAGGCAGTAGCAGAAGCGGCCGTACGGGTCTTTGCGCAGGAACACGCGAATCTTGTTGCGTTCCTGGATCTGCACGATCGACATGACCGTGGTGCACAGCTCGTCGATGGGGGTCTGGAACAGGTCGTCACGCGGCAGCACTTCGAGTACCTGAGCAAGCTCCTTGCCCAGGTGAGCCTTGGCGTCGAAGCCCGAGCGGCGCTCCACCTCGGCGACCTTGCCACGAATGTACGGGATGGTGTGCACGCTCTCGCCATACACCGACGAGGTGTACAGGCCCATGAAGCGGCATTCTTTGACCACGTTGCCATCGGCGTCGATCTGGCGGATCGAGACGTAGTCCGGGTAAGCCGGGCGGTGGACGCGGCTAGGTTGCGAGGCCTTGGCGAACGACAGCAGGCGCGGCTCACGCAGGTAGGCGACCGCATAGTCCTCGATGTGCAGGTCTTCGGCGCCCAGCCCTGCGCGCAGCAGGCGGGTCAGGCCGAGGAACGAGCTTTCGTCATAGACCAGATGCCCGCCTTCGCTGGACGCCTGGACCGTGAACTCTTCGTAGCCGAGGAAAGTGAAGTGGTTATCCAGCAGCCAGGACAGGAAGTTCTGTACCTCGGCCTTGTCGTTTTGTGCAGGGCCGAAGGCGTTCTGCTCGACCAGTTCGAGCAACTGGTGAATCTTGGCTTTCATCGGCTCGAAGTCGGCGACCACGCCGCGCACCTCGGCCAGCACCTGCTCGAGCTCCTTGGCCAGGGTGGTCAGTTCAGCCGGGTTGGAACAGCGGTCGATTTCCAGATACATCAGCGATTCGTGGCCGACGCCCTCGCCCTGCGTGCCTTTGGGCAGCAGCTCGGTGAGTTCGCCCTTGGCACCACGACGGGTGCTGAGCACGGTGGTCTGCAGGGTGTGAATGCTGAAGCCGCGGCGGTTGAGTTCAGTACGCACCGAGTCGACCAGGAACGGCAGGTCATGGTGCAGCACTTCGACCACTGTGTGGGTCGATTGCCAGCCGTGACGCTCGTATTCGGGGTTGTATACACGCACCTGAGGGTGTGCGGGGTCGAAGCGCTCGATGATGCGCCAGGCGGAGAGCGTGCAGCCGACGAGGTCGGAAAGCCGACGCTGGGTAAGTTCGTCCAGAGAGATGATGCCGAAGAACTGTTCAGCGAACAGCGCCACTTGTGGCAGGGACTGTTGGCTGATGTGCTGCGCCAGGGCCGCTTGCAGTTGGTGCTGGAAGTCGGCTTTGCTGGCTGCGGTGAAAAACGCCATCTGTGGTACTCCGCTTGGGCTTTTTTTAGGTGGAGCGTCGCGTGCGCCCGCCATGTACGGATCAACCATAGCCAAACCGAAACAAGCCGGACGGTAAAAACAGGCGTGGGCGTGCTGCTTTACCCATCGACAGGGCAGCTTAACGACTGAACGGTCACCTCGGCTTGCAGCGCTGCGACATATTCGGTCAAGACGGGAACGGTCGCCCTTGCGCCCTTTGTATCCACTGCCGCCTTGTCGAATATTCCCACGCGCATTACAGAAACCACCGCTTGCTTGCCGCCACCCAACTTGACAGGCGCTGGCCGCCGCGCAGGCTGCGCGGTAGCATGCGCGCTCAATCCGCGAACACTGGTCAAACGCCATGCAACTGAAAACCGCCCTGCTCTTCGCCACCCCCTGCGACGACGAGGAAGACAACATGGCGACGCTGTGCTGCCACAGCGACAAGGGGCAGATGTTCCTGCTGACCCGCTACCCGGACGAAGACACCGTTGACCTGACCCTGGACGACGAACCTTCGACCCTTGACGGCCTGAAGGTGACCCTCAGCGCTGAACGTCTGGTGCTGGAAGTGGCCGCCGGCGACCGCGATGCACTCAAGGGCGATGAGCAGCTGGAAATCATCCTGACCTCGTCGGGCACCGACCTGGAAGAGGTTGCGCTGACCTTGCGCAACATCCTCGACGGCACCGGGACCTTCGTTTCACAGCTCTGAGGTGGCGGTCTGCAGGGCCTGGCGAACGGCCTTTAGCGTATTTCTAGCAACGGCCATTGGTCGGCGGCCCCCTGGATGGATTAAAGTACTAGCCCTCTGCCCGGCAGCCGCCTGCCGGCGCCCAGGCCTATCCCCAGGAACCCTCGACGATGGAACACCGTGAGGCGCTGACCGCGCTGCGCACCTTTCTCTCCTCCCAGATTCTCGGCCAGGAAAAACTGGTCGAGCGCCTGCTGATCGTGTTGCTGGCCGACGGCCACATGCTCGTCGAGGGGGCACCTGGCCTGGCCAAGACCAAAGCCATCAAGGAGCTTGCCGAGGGCATCGAGGCGCAGTTCCATCGCATTCAGTTCACCCCCGACCTGCTCCCCGCCGACATCACCGGCACCGAGATCTACCGCCCGGAAACCGGCAGTTTCGTCTTCCAGCAGGGGCCGATCTTCCACAACCTGGTGCTGGCCGACGAAATCAACCGGGCGCCCGCCAAGGTGCAGTCCGCCTTGCTTGAGGCAATGGCCGAGCGCCAGGTCAGCGTCGGGCGCAGTACCTATGAACTGTCGCCGCTGTTTCTGGTGATGGCCACGCAGAACCCGATCGAGCAGGAAGGCACTTATCCGCTGCCCGAAGCCCAGCTCGACCGCTTCCTGATGCATGTGAAAATCGGCTTCCCGGACGCTGCGGTCGAGCGGCGCATCCTTGCCCAGGCGCGCGGCGAGGCGCTAGGGGGTGAGGTCAAACCGGAGCGCCGGGTCAGCCAGCAGGCGATCTTTGCCGCGCGCAAGGAAATCCTCGGGCTGTACATGGCCGATGCGGTTGAGGAGTACCTGGTGCAACTGGTGATGGCCACGCGCACGCCGGCCAAGTTCGACACCGAGCTGGCCGACTGGATCGCCTATGGCGCAAGCCCGCGTGGCTCGATTGCGCTGGACCGCTGCGCACGGGCCCACGCCTGGCTCGCCGGGCGCGATTTCGTCAGCCCCGAAGACATTCAGGCGGTGCTGTTCGATGTGTTGCGCCACCGCGTGATCCTGTCCTTCGAGGCCGAAGCCGCCGGGGTGGATCAGGACCGCGTGGTGCAGCGCATTCTCGACGTGGTGGCCGTGGCCTGAGGCCGGCCAGTTTTTTAGCAAACCCGTTAGTGGCGGTGCCACTGATGCATTAAAGTATGGCGCTCTGCCCAGCCCAGCCTCTGGCGGCTGCGCCACCACCCAGGAACCGTCGACCATGCATCACCGTGACGCCCCTATCGCGCAGCATAGCCTGCGCGGCTTCGTGGCTGCCGCCTGACGCCCATGCCCAGCGCACAACTGGCCGAACCCGGCATACGCATCAGCCTGGCCGAACTGATCGACATGCGTCACCGCGTGCGCGAAATCCAGCTTTTTTCCCGGCCTGGCCAGCGCAGCCCGTTGGTTGGCCTGCACCACTCCAAACTACGTGGGCGCGGCGTGGACTTCGACCAGGTGCGGGTGTACCAGGCGGGCGACGATGTGCGCAATATCGACTGGCGCGTCACTGCGCGCACCCAGGAGCCGCACACCAAGCTGTTCCACGAAGAGCGCGAACGGCCGATCTTTATCATGGTCGAGCAGAGCCAGCGGCTGTTCTTCGGCTCGGGGCTGATGTTCAAGTCGGTGCTGGCGGCCCAGGCGGCGGCGCTGTTCGGCTGGGCCGCGCTGGGCCATAACGACCGCATCGGCGGGCTGGTGTTCGGCGATAACGAAAACCACGAAATCAAGCCACGGCGCAGCAAGCAAAGCCTGTTGCAGTTGCTCAACCGGCTGGCACGCATCAACCAGTCGCTGCACACCGAAGCGCTGCCCCAGGCCGACAGCCTGGGCCTGGCCCTGCGCCGTGCCCGCGAGGTGCTGCGCCCCGGTAGCCTGGCGATTGTCATCTGCGACGAGCGCGCGCTCAGCGAAAGCGTCGAGCAGCACCTGGCCATGCTGTCGCGCCACTGCGACGTGCTGCTGCTACCGATCAGCGACCCTCTGGACCATGCCCTGCCCGCTGCCGGCTTGCTGCGCTTTGCCCAGCGCGGTGCACAGCTTGAACTCGACACCCTTGATGCCAACTTGCGCCAGGCCTACCGCCAACAAGCCGAGGCGCGTGTGGAGCGCTGGGAGCTGCTTGCGCAAAAACTGCGGGTGGTATTGATGCCGCTGAGTACCCAGAGCGAGATGATCGAACAACTGCGCGAGTACCTCAACGCGCAACGTGCCGGGGGCCGCCAGTGAACCCGCTGGACCAGTTGCAGCCGCTGATCGCCCCGCCGGCCATCGGCCTGTGGCCGCCTGCGCCGGGCTGGTGGCTGCTGCTGGCGCTGGTGCCGCTGCTGGGCTGGGGCGCGTGGCGCCTGCGCCGCTGGCGCCCCGGCAAACGCAAGGTGGTGCGCGCCGAGCTCCCGCTCGACCCGGTACGCCTGGAGGCGCTGGCCGAACTTGCACGCCTGCCGCGCCCCTATGACGGCGCCCCGGCCGGGGCCTGGCTGCAGCAGATCAACGCCCTGCTCAAGCGCCTGTGCCGCAGCCACTACCCCGGCGCCCACAGCCATACCCTCAACGGCCGCCAGTGGCTGGCATTTCTCGACAACCGCTGCCCCGCCGCTGGCCTGACGCGCTGGATGGTGCTGGTCGAAGGCGCCTACAAGCCTGAGTGCAAACTCGACGACAAAGCCATCGCCGGGCTTTTGCAGTCGGTCGAAACCTGGATTCGCAAGCATGTTTGAACTGGCCTGGCCGTGGGTCTTCGCGCTGTTGCCGCTGCCCTGGCTCGCGCGCCTGGTGCTGCCTGCCGCCGACAGCGGCGAGCCGGTGCTCAAGGTCGGCTTTCTCGATCAGCTAGAAGGCCTGGCAGGGCGCCGCGCGCGGCTGAACCTGCCGACCTGGCGGCAACAGGCACCGTTTCTGCTCATCTGGCTGCTGTTGCTGTGCGCCGCCGCACGCCCGCAGTGGCTCGGCGCCCCCGTGCCGGTGTCGGCCAGCGGGCGCGATCTGCTGGTTGCGGTGGATGTGTCGGGCTCGATGGACTTCCCCGACATGCAGTGGAAAAACGATGAAATCAGCCGCCTGGACCTGGTCAAGGCACTGATGGGCGATTTTCTGCAAGACCGCGAAGGCGACCGGGTCGGCTTGATCCTGTTCGGCAGCCAGGCCTACCTGCAGGCGCCGCTGACCTTCGACCGCCGTACCGTGCGCACCTTCCTCGATGAAGCACAGATCGGCATCGCCGGCAAAAACACCGCAGTCGGCGATGCCATCGGCCTTGCCGTCAAGCGCCTGCGCCAACGCCCGGCGCAAAGCCGGGTGCTGATCCTGATTACCGATGGCGCCAACAATGGCGGGCAGATCCACCCCCTGACGGCCGCGCGCCTGGCGGCGCAGGAAGGCGTGCGGGTCTATACCATCGGCATCGGCGCTAACCCGCAGGCCAGTGGCACCCCGGGCCTGTTGGGGCTTAACCCGAGCCTGGACCTGGACGAAGCCTCGCTCAAGGAAATTGCCGACATTACCCATGGTGCGTACTTCCGTGCCCACGACGGTGCCGAGCTTGACGCCATCGGCAATGCCCTCGACACGCTCGAGCCCGTCGCCCAACAACCCACCCAGGCCCGCGCTGCCGAAGAGCTCTACGCCTGGCCGCTGGCCCTGGCGCTGCTGCTCAGCGTACTGCTGGTGGTGGATGTGCAGTGGCCGGACAACCTGCTGCAACGCCTGTTGCGCAAACCGCGCTTTCTCCAGCCGCACCCCGAATGGCGCCAGCGCCTCAAACGCCTGCGCCTGAGGAGACGGCGATGATCGACCTCTGGCCACAATGGCTGCGCCCGCTCTGGCTGCTCTGCGTGCCGCTGCTCGCCTGGCTGCTGTTCAAGCTGTGGCACCGGCGCAAGCGCGCCGGGCGCTGGCAGATGATCTTACCGCCCCAGTTCCACGCCGCATTGCTCGGCGGTGGCAGCGGCAGCACCAGTAAACTGCCCTGGGTCGCTCTGGGCCTGGCCTGGCTGCTGGTGGTACTGGCGCTGCTCGGGCCAAGCTGGCAGCGCCTGGAAGAAACCCGCCAGCGCCCGGCTGACCCGCTGGTGATACTGCTTGAACTGACCCCGCAGATGCTTGCCGAGGACAGCGCGCCGAACCGCCTGGAACAAGCCCGGCGCAAGGTGCTCGACCTGCTCGAACACCGCAGCGACAGCCAGACTGCGCTCATTGTCTACGCAGGCTCCGCGCACACCCTGGTGCCGCTGTCCGATGACCTGGGCACCACGCGCAACCTGCTCGAAGCCATCGACCCCTCGATCATGCCGCAACCTGGCCAGCGCGCGGACCTTGCCGTGCAGAAGGGCCTGGCGCTGCTGGCCCAGAGTGGCCTGGGCCAGGGCCGGCTGTTGCTGATCGGCTCGTCGCTGAGCGAACACGAACGCCAAGGCATCGTCAGGGCGCTGGGACGCCACGGGCCGAGCCTGCTGATGCTGGGCGTCGGCAGTGCCGAGGGCGCACCGGTGCGCCAAGCCTCTGGCGAATACCTCAAGGATGATCAGGGCGGCATCCTTTTGCCGCGCCTGGACAGCGCCTCGCTCAAGGCCTTCATCAGCGGCACCGGCGGGCGCTACCGCCACGCCCGCATCGACGACCTCGACCTGCGCGGCCTGGGGCTGTTCGACAACCCACGGTTGCTGCGCGAAGACGGCCAGACCGTGCAGTTGGACAGCTGGGCCGACCAAGGCTACTGGCTGTTGTTGCCCCTGCTGTTGCTGGCCGCGTGTGCCGGGCGGCGCGGCTGGCTGTTCTGCCTGCCGCTGTTGCTGGCCCTGCCGCAGCCCAGCCAGGCGTTCGAACTCAACGACCTGTGGTTGCGCCCCGACCAACAGGGCCAACGCCTGCTACAGCGTCAGCAACCGGCAGCCGCCGCGCGCCATTTCGAGGACCCGCAGTGGCGCGGTATGGCGCTGTACCAGGCCGGCGACTTCGAAGGAGCCGCAGCAGCCTTTGCGCAGAGCAACAGCGCCACCGCGCACTACAATCGAGGCAATGCCCTGGCCCGTGCTGGCGAGCTTGAGGCTGCGCTGGATGCCTACGAGCAGGCACTGGAGCGCAAGCCCGACTTCAAGCCCGCGCTGGACAACCAGGCCCTGGTGCAGCAACTGTTGCAGCAGCGCCAGGGCAAGGCAGAAGAGCAACCCGCCAAGCAGGACGATGAAGCGGCGCCCGGCAAGCAGACCGAAGGCAACAGCAGTTCTGCCAGCAGCCAGGCCGAAGGAACGCCGGGCAATGACGAGCAGGCACAGGCCCAGGCGCAAGCCGCAGCCGACAGCAAAGGCAACACCCAGGCGCCAGCGGGCACACCCGCTGGCGACGACGACACTGTCACCCAGCCGCCGCAGCGGCCAGTCTCCACCAGCCTCGACGCTGAACAGCGCCAGGCGCTGGAGCAATGGCTGCGGGAGATCCCGGACAACCCGGCAGAGCTGCTGCGGCGCAAATTCTGGTATGAACAGCAATTGCATCAGGAAACCTTACGATGACTCGCCTCGGCGTGTTTGTGCTCAGCCTGCTGTGGAGCCTTGCGGCCCTGGCCGAACCCACCCTGCAGGCCAGTGTCGACCGCACTCGGCTGGAGGCCGGCGAAAGCCTGGAACTGACCCTGGAAAGCCAGGATGTCACCCAGTTCGGCAAGCCCGACCTGCGCGCCCTGGAGGGTGATTTCGAAGTGCGAGGCACGCGCCAGCTCAACAGCCTGCACAGCCTGGACGGCGAGACTCGCGCCAGCACCCGCTGGATCATCACCCTGCTGCCAAAACGCAGCGGCAGCCTGCGCATCCCCGAGCTGCAGCTGGGGCAGTCGCACAGCCAGGCCATTGAACTGCAGGTCCAGCAGGCTGACGCGCAGCGCCCAGACATAGCCTCGCAGGTGTTCATCGAGGCGACCCTCGACAGCACTGAAGTGTATGTCCAGGCCCAGGCCGTACTGACCCTGCGCATCTACCATTCGGTAGCGCTGTACGACGACAGCAGCCTGAGCCCGCTGCAATTGGAAAACGCCAAGGTCGACCCGTTGGGCGAGTCGCGCACCTACGAAAAAGACATCAATGGCGTGCGCCACGGCGTCATCGAGACGCGCTATGCGATCTACCCGCAGCAAAGTGGGGCACTGGATATTCCGCCGCTGACCTTCACCGCCACTGCCGCCGACAACGGCGAGCAGCCGGCCGGCACCCCACGGGTCGGCCGCCAGGTCCAGGTCAGCTCGCAGGCACTGCATTTGAGCATCAAGCCGATCCCGGCCAGTTACCCCAAGGACCGGCCGTGGCTGCCGGCCCGTAGCTTGACGCTGGAAGAGCGCTGGAACCCGGACCCGACCACGCAGCCGACGCAGATCGGCGACTCGCTGACGCGCAACGTGACACTGCGCGCCGAAGGGCTTTCAAGCCCGCAACTGCCCCCGCTCCCAGCCACCGAAGCCATCGGCCTGCGCCGCTACCCCGACCAACCGCTGCTACGCAACGAGATCAGCGAGCGCGGCATGATTGCCAACCGCGAGGAACGCGAAGCGCTGGTGCCCACCCACAGCGGCGAACTGGCGCTGCCGGCGCTGGAGGTCACCTGGTGGAATACCCTGCAGGATCATCTGGAGCAAACCAGCCTGCCGGCCCGTACCATCAGCGTGCAGGACAACCCGGCGCTGAGCGCCGAAGCGCCGGTTGGCGACAACAACGCCCGCCCGTATGCGCTGTGGCCGTGGCAGCTGTCTACGCTAGTGTTCGCGCTGACCACACTGCTCGGTTTTGCCCTGTGGTGGCGCGCCCGCTCGCGCCCTGCGGTGCTGCGTGCAGCGCAGGCGGGCCCGAGCCCGCGTACCCTGCTCGACGACCTCAAGCGCGCCTGCCAGGCCAATGACACCCAGGCCACTCGCCAGGCGCTCGACGCCTGGGCCAGGCAGCAGCCGGAGACACTGGCCGAAATGGCAGCGCGCTTCGTGCCGCTGTCAGATGCGCTGGATGGCTTGAATGGGGCGCTGTACAGCGAAAGTGGGCAGAACTGGCACGGGGATGAACTGTGGCGGGCAATTGGCACTATTCCACCTGCCGAACAGGTGCTGGCGCCGACTGGAGAAACCGGCAACCTGCCGCCGCTTTATCCGAAGTAGCGCGGGCCGTGGGAGATCCCATGGTTTTGTGCAAGCCTGTACCCGCCAGACATATTGCCTTGTGGCGAGCGGGCTTGCCCCGCGTTGGGCTGCGCAGCAGCCCTGGGGTTTTCAGGGCTGCTGCGCAGCCC
>NZ_JABWRG010000125.1:0-13084 GCF_014268825.1 Pseudomonas sp. SWRI51
GGCGATGGTGGATCCACCATCGCCATCGCGGGGCAAGCCCGCTCCCACGCACTACGTCAGGCTTTGCTTACTTGACGACAACCTTGCCCTTCATCATCGAGATGTGGCCTGGGAAGGTGCAGAAGAAGCTGTAGTCGCCACCGGCTTCGAGCTTGGTAGCGTCGAACTTCACTTCGGTTTGTTTTTCCGGCGCGCCGATCATCTTGGTGTGGGCGATGATCGCGGCGTTGTCGGCCTTGATGTAGTCCTTGTCCAGGCCTTGGCCCATGCCTTCGGTCGCAATCGCCTGCATATCGGCCGTCTTGCTGATCACCAGGTTATGGCCCATGACGTTCTTCGGCAGGTTGCCGGAATGGGTCAGTTTGACGGTGAATTCCTTGCAGCTCTTGTCGACGGTGATTTCCTTGGTGTTGAAGGACATCTGGTCGGTGGAGTCGACAGTGACCGAACACTCGGCTGCAAACACGGAGGCGCTGGCGAGGGTCAGCAGGGATACCGCTACAGCTTTCGCAAACATCATGAATCTCCTTGGCAGGGTTTTATCAATTGCGAGACTGCCTGAAACCGAGGCAACCCTTGGTGACCTGGGTCAAAGGGTGTCAAGTGGCCAGCCAGTTGAATTGTTCAATGGATTGTATACAACCAATCTAAGAGCACATCATGCCCTCTTGATAGACGATGGGACAACCTCTCATTTAGGAGTAACGGCAATGTCCCTCGCAAATTTCTTCAACAGCATGCTCGCCGCATACGCCCAGGGCGCTACCGGTGCTGCCTGCGAATTCTCCCGCCCGGAGTGAATACCCTTGGAAGTGCAGGCGGCGCGCCTTAACCTGTCAGCCCTGTGAAGGGAGACAAGCAATGCCAGTACGTTCCGTTTGTGTGTTCTGTGGCGCCAGCACCGGCGCCAACCCAGCCTACCGTGACGCCGCCATTGCGCTGGGCCAGGCCATCGCCCAGCGCGGCCTGAAGTTGGTATATGGCGGTGGGGCGGTCGGCCTGATGGGCATCGTCGCCAACGCGGCCATGGCCGCAGGTGGCGAGGTGGTCGGCATCATCCCGCAAAGCCTCCTGGATGCCGAGGTCGGCCACAAAGGCCTGACCCGACTTGAAGTGGTCGATGGCATGCACGCACGCAAGGCGCGCATGGCCGAACTCAGCGATGCCTTCATCGCATTGCCTGGCGGCCTGGGCACGCTGGAAGAACTGTTCGAAGTGTGGACCTGGGGCCAACTGGGCTATCACGCCAAGCCGCTGGGGCTGTTGGATGTGAATGGCTTCTACGAAAAACTCGGCGGGTTCCTGGACCATGTGGTCGAGGAAGGCTTTGTGCGGCCGCAGCACCGGGCGATGCTGCAGTTGGCGCAGCAGCCCGATGAGCTGCTGGATGCGATGGATAGCTTCGTGGCGCCAGTGGTGCCGAAGTGGGTCGACAAGACCCCGGATTGATCCTCGCAATGTGGGACCGCTTTGCGGTCCTATCGCGACACAAGGCCGCTCCTACAGAAAGACCGCAACCCGTTGTATCGCGAAAGGGCCGCAAAGCGGCCCCATGACATTCAAATCAGCGCGGAATCACAGGCTGGCGCGGCTTCTTGCCTTTGCCGCCCTTGGCCGCCTCTTTGCGCTCCTTGGCCGCCTGCTGGTTACGGGCAAACGCCTCGGCCTTGGCCTTCTCGCGCTTGTCCCATGGCTGGCTGCCATCGCTGGCACGCGGCGGCAGGCCGGTGTGCTGGGTGAGGATCTTCTGGTCCTTGCCCAGCTTGTGGCTGCCGGCAGGGGTGGAGTTTTTGCGCCGTGCGCTCTGGTAAGTGTCGCTCTGCGGCTGGTGCAGCGGGATCAACTGGTGCTTGCCAGGCCCGATCAGGTCAGCGCGGCCCATGCGCTCCAGCGCTTCACGCAGCATCGGCCAGCCCTTCGGGTCGTGGTAGCGCAGAAACGCCTTGTGCAAGCGCCGCTGCTCGTCGCTCTTGACGATCTCCACCCCTTCACTCTTGTAGGTGACCTTGCGCAGCGGGTTCTTGCCCGAGTGGTACATGGCCGTGGCCGAGGCCATCGGCGAGGGGTAGAACGCCTGCACCTGGTCGGCGCGGAAGCCATTGCCCTTGAGCCACAAGGCCAGGTTCATCATGTCTTCATCGGTGGTGCCGGGGTGGGCTGCGATGAAGTACGGGATCAGGTACTGCTCCTTGCCCGCTTCTTTCGAGAACTTTTCGAACATGCGCTTGAAGCGGTCATAGGTGCCGATACCCGGCTTCATCATCTTGTCCAGCGGGCCACGCTCGGTGTGCTCCGGGGCAATCTTCAGGTAGCCGCCCACGTGGTGGGTAACCAGCTCGCGGACATACTCCGGCGATTCCACCGCCAGGTCGTAACGCAGGCCCGAGGCGATCAGGATCTTCTTCACCCCCGGCAGGGCGCGCGCCTTGCGGTACAGCTCGATCAGCGAGCTGTGGTCGGTGTTGAGGTTCTCGCAGATGCCCGGGAACACGCACGATGGCTTACGGCAGTGCTTCTCGATTTCGTGGCTCTTGCAGGCGATGCGGTACATGTTGGCGGTCGGCCCGCCGAGGTCGGAAACCACCCCGGTAAAGCCCGGCACCTTGTCACGCATCTCTTCGATTTCGTGCAGGATCGACTCATGGGAGCGGTTCTGGATGATCCGCCCTTCGTGCTCGGTGATAGAGCAGAAGGTGCAACCGCCAAAGCAGCCACGCATGATGTTGACCGAGAAGCGGATCATCTCGTAGGCCGGGATGCGCTCCTTGCCATAGGCCGGGTGCGGGATGCGCGCGTAAGGCATGCCGAACACGTAGTCCATTTCTTCGGTAGTCATGGGGATGGGTGGCGGGTTGAACCACACATCCACTTCGCCATGCTTCTGCACCAGGGCGCGGGCGTTGCCTGGGTTGGTTTCCAGGTGCAGCACGCGGTTGGCGTGGGCGTACAGCACCGGGTCGTTGCGCACTTTCTCGAACGACGGCAGGCGGATCACCGATTTTTCGCGGGTCACGCTTGGGCTGTCGAGAATCTGCACCACCTTGGCTTCGTTCGGGTCTTCCTGCTCGCCCTTGGCCTGCTCGATAGCGCAGGCCTGGGTGTCCTGGGTGTTGACGTACGGGTTGATGATCTTCTCGACCCGGCCTGGGCGGTCGATACGGGTGGAGTCGATCTCGTACCAGCCTTGCGGCGTATCGCGGCGGATGAACGCGGTGCCGCGCACATCGGTGATCTGTTCGATGCGCTCGCCCTGGGACATGCGCTGGGCGACCTCGACAATGGCCCGCTCGGCGTTGCCGTACAGCAGGATGTCGGCGCTGGCATCGACCAAAATCGAATGACGGACCTTGTCCTGCCAGTAGTCGTAGTGGGCGATGCGGCGCAGCGAGGCCTCGATGCCGCCGAGCACGATCGGCACGTGCTTGTAGGCTTCCTTGCAGCGCTGGCTGTACACAAGGCTTGCGCGGTCCGGGCGTTTGCCGGCCAGGCCACCTGGGGTATAGGCGTCGTCGGAGCGCACTTTCTTGTCGGCGGTGTAGCGGTTGATCATCGAGTCCATATTGCCGGCCGCGACGCCGAAGAACAGGTTCGGCTCGCCGAGCTTCATGAAGTCGTCTTTGGACTGCCAGTTGGGCTGGGCAATGATGCCGACGCGGAAGCCCTGGGCTTCCAGCAGGCGGCCGATGATGGCCATGCCGAACGACGCGTGGTCGACGTAGGCGTCACCGGTCACGATGATGATGTCGCAGGAATCCCAGCCGAGCTGATCCATCTCCTCCCTGCTCATTGGCAGGAAAGGCGCCGGGCCGAAGCATTCGGCCCAGTACTTGGGATAGTCGTAGAGTGGTTTGGCTGCTTGCATGTCAGTGACCGGTTCTGGTGTTCAGGGAAATCGCGGGCGCGGAATATAGCACAAAAATTGACCAAATCCGACGGTGGTGGTCGGATTCATCGAGATCGCCCAGGCAAAACCCGCTGCCACCGGGGGGGTTCAACGCAGGTGGTTCTATCCATCGCCCCAGGGAGCGGCGCTGATGTAATTGGAAGTCGCGGACGCGAGCACATAAAAAATGTCGATCCAATAGCGATGGTCGAGTGATTTACCTATCGTCACCCCTATCATTTTTGCCAGTTCTACCAACCTGTTGGATGCAGGTAGGATTCTGAAATATACAAGCAGGCAGACTAGGAAATGAAGAACTTCCACGCACTGCATGACGCAAATCTACTCTGGAATGATCGGGAGCCCTTTCTTCAAAGCGGCCCCCGCGAGCCTTATCACTCGCGGAATCAGTCACACCCATGAGAGGGATTGAAATGTTCAACTCAGCCAACCGTGAAATTGGACTGGAAGGCCGCTTCGATGCGGCTTTCTGTGCTTACGGATACAGTAATGGCAAGAAACATTCCCTGGCTTTTAAAGGTGAGCGACAGGATCCAATCACTGGCTTTTACCTACTGGGGAATGGCTACCGCGCCTACTACCCGACTCTCAGGCGCTTCAACAGCCCCGATAACGAAAGCCCTTTTGCGCGAGGGTGGCTGAATGCCTACGCCTTCTGCCTTTGCGATCCAATTAATCGCAACGACCCAACGGGGCATTTCTTCGAGTTCATCACCTATGCAATAAACAAACTCTCAGTCAGTAAGACCTACTCCGGAAAAATCGTGGCAGAGTTCCATGAAATTATTGCCTTTACTGGCCCCTCAAGAGCGGACGGAAAATTGCCCACTCTCTACATCAGCGCCCATGGTAAGCCTGGCGTGATATCCGCTGACCGAATCCATACATTCAGCGCCACAGACACGTTCGAAGAACTGAGAAGGCAAGGGGTCGATATGCACAGGAGACAGACTCACGTATTAGCCTGCGACTCAGCGATTCCCAATAGCCATACCGGCAAATCCTTTATTGAGGAATTCAGCGACCATACGGGCGCGCAGACCTCCGGCTACGGGGGCTCAGTTCCGGTCGTAGAAAGACGACAAGGTAACGTGTTCATTGCAGAGAAACAAAGAGTACTACCGCTTTCTTATGGTTTCACCGCTACGAAGACCCGAGCAGGCAACATTAGAAACCCTCACAAGAACGCAACCGACCGGCAGTCTGCGCAGCCGGGTCGAATCATAACTGTCTAAAACCTCAACAAATCTTGTAAGGTCAGATCTAACCAGATCTGATTCACTCATCATCGTCGAAGTTGTACATGCCCGGCGCCAGGTTCTCGAACCGGGTGTACTTGCCGATGAAGGCCAGGCGAATGAAGCCGATGGGGCCGTTACGCTGTTTACCAATGATGATCTCGGCAACGCCCTTGTGCTCGGTGTCAGGGTGATACACCTCGTCACGGTAGACGAACATGATCACGTCGGCGTCCTGCTCGATTGCACCGGATTCGCGCAAGTCGGAGTTCACCGGGCGTTTGTTCGGGCGCTGCTCCAGGGAGCGGTTGAGCTGAGACAGGGCAATGACCGGGCAGTTGAATTCCTTGGCCAGGGCTTTCAAGGAGCGAGAGATCTCGGAAATCTCGTTGGTCCGGTTATCGCCCGACGAACCCGGGATCTGCATCAGCTGCAGGTAGTCGACCATGATCATGCCGATCTCGCCGTGCTCACGGGCAAGGCGGCGCGTGCGGGCACGCATTTCCGACGGGCTGATGCCGGCGGTATCGTCGATGAACAGCTTGCGGTCGTTGAGCAGGTTCACCGCCGAGGTCAGGCGCGGCCAGTCATCGTCATCCAACTGGCCGGAACGCACCTTGGTCTGGTCGATACGGCCAAGCGAGGACAGCATACGCATGACCAGCGATTCACCAGGCATCTCGAGGGAGAACACCAGCACCACCTTGTCGCTGCGCAACACGGCGTTTTCGACAAGGTTCATGGCGAAGGTGGTCTTGCCCATCGACGGACGGCCGGCCACGATGATCAAGTCCGCTGCCTGCAGGCCGCTGGTCTTGCCGTCCAGGTCGGTGTAGCCGGTGGAGATACCGGTGATGTCGCTGTCGGAGTTGAACAGCGTATCGATGCGGTCAATGGCTTTGGTCAGCAGGTCGTTGACGCCCACCGGGCCGCCGGTCTTTGGCCGCGCTTCGGCGATCTGGAAGATCTGCCGCTCGGCATCGTCGAGAATCTCCGCAGCATCACGCCCTTGCGGGTTGAACGCGTTGTCGGCGATGTCGGTGCTGATGCTGATCAGTTGGCGCAACGTGGCCCGCTCGCGAATGATCGCGGCGTAGGCCTTGATGTTGGCCACCGACGGCGTGTTCTTGGCCAGCTCTGCCAGGTACGCCAGCCCGCCGACCTGGGTCGATACGCCTTCCTTGTCGAGCTGTTCGTGCAGCGTCACCACGTCGAACGGCTGGTTGGCATCCACCAGTTTGTGGATGGCGCGGAAGATCAACCGGTGGTCATGCCGATAGAAATCGCCGTCCGATACCTGATCCAGCACGCGCTCCCAGGCATTGTTGTCCAGCATCAGGCCACCGAGTACGGCCTGTTCGGCCTCGATGGAATGCGGCGGCACCTTCAGGGAGGCGGTTTGCAGGTCGAGCTGTTCGGAGGTGGTGATCTCGTTCATGGCCACGAAAGAATTCTGGAAGGTGAAAAAAACAAAGGGCACGGCCTGTATGGAACAGGACCGTGCCCGATGTTAACCGCCTGGCCCACAAAGGGGCCAGCCGATTTAGGCAGCTACGACAACCACACGTACGGTGGCTTCAACGTCGCTGTGCAGGTGCACGGCTACGTCGTATTCGCCAACCTGACGGATAGTGCCGTTCGGCAGACGAACTTCAGCTTTGGCCACTTCAACGCCGGAGGCGGTCAGGGCGTCAGCGATGTCGTGGGTGCCGATCGAACCGAACAGCTTGCCTTCGTCGCCAGCGGTGGCAGTGATGGTCACTTCCAGCTCGGCCAGTTGGGCAGCGCGGCTTTCAGCCGACACTTTCTTGTCTGCTGCAGCTTTTTCCAGCTCGGCGCGGCGTTCTTCGAACGCGGCCAGGTTGGCGGCATTGGCAACGGTGGCCTTGCCGAATGGCAGCAGGAAGTTACGGCCGTAACCGGCCTTAACATTTACTTTGTCGCCCAGGTTGCCCAGGTTAGCGACTTTTTCCAGCAGGATCAGTTCCATTTGGTAAAACCTCTTAACTTTTAACCTTCACCGTTCGCGGAGTCGTCACCCTTTTCAGGGGACTTGCGACCGCGAAAATCAATCAGGCTGTCGACAATGGCCAAAACCACGAGCAACGGATAGACCAGCTGCATGATCAGCGGCAGCGTCACGTACAACCCAACCAGCCAGAAACCGGCCAATCGCTTCTGAGCCACCAGCCCGTGAATCAAGGCAAGGGCGGCCAGCAGCAGCACCAGGCTCGAAGCCGATGCCAGCACGATGAATTGCGGCCCGATGAATGGGCCCAACACCATCAGCGACACCAGTACCAGCATGGGTACCAGCGGTAGCCTCACCTCGCGAAACTCGCGACCGAAACCACCGGGGTTGTACAACGCAGCCTGCCAATAGCGCGCCAGCATCAAAGCCACCACGCTGAACAACTGCAGCATTACCGCACTGGAAGCGACCAGCAAAGGGCCGATCAGCTCACCAGGCAATACCGGCTTGCCTTCGATTTGCGGCAGGGCTTTTTCAAGCACCTTGCCCAGCACCTCGAAGGTGTCGCGCAGTACCACGTCCAGAATCAGGCCGTAAAACAAGCCTAATACGATGCTGGACAACAGCACCCGGTTCCAGGAATGCCCGGCACGCAACAAAGCGGCCAGACCCAGCGTTCCCACCATAACCAGCAACACGCTGGGTTCGCCGAAGACCCACATGGCCACCGCTGGCAAAAGGCCCCAGACGATGACCGATGATGCATCCTTGAAACCACGCCGCAGGAACACAAGGCTCCCAGCGGCGGCACTCAACCAGAACAGCAGCGGTAGTACCGCGCTGATGACCACCACGAGGATGGCCTGCATACGACCGCGCATGATGTAGCTTGCCAACGATCGCATGCCTATCCCTTACTACTCAGTCGACAACCCGGTCTCAGCGGCCGTGGCTGTCGGTGTAGGGCAGCAGGGCCAGGAAGCGGGCGCGCTTGATAGCGGTAGCCAGCTGACGCTGATAACGAGCTTTGGTACCGGTGATGCGGCTTGGAACGATCTTGCCGGTTTCGGATACGTAAGCTTTCAGGGTGTTGAGATCTTTGAAGTCGATCTCTTTCACGTCTTCAGCAGTGAAGCGGCAGAATTTACGACGACGGAAGAAACGTGCCATGTAATT
This sequence comes from Pseudomonas sp. SWRI51, assembly GCF_014268825.1. Taxonomy (NCBI): domain Bacteria; kingdom Pseudomonadati; phylum Pseudomonadota; class Gammaproteobacteria; order Pseudomonadales; family Pseudomonadaceae; genus Pseudomonas; species Pseudomonas sp. SWRI51. The sequence goes on from NZ_JABWRG010000125.1 coordinate 8,291, forward strand.
GGCTCCTCAAAAAGTCCGTGGATTACTCGTCAGCGTTATCGCTGTTGTCGCTGTCATTGCTGTCGTCGCCATCGACGCCATCAGCATTGTCAGGACGTTCACGACGCTCACGGCGCTCGCTGCGGTTCTCTTCGGCCTTGAGCATCTCGGACGGGCCGGTAACGGCTTCGTCGCGACGGATGACCAGGTTACGGATCACGGCATCGTTGTAGCGGAAGTTGTCTTCCAGCTCGGCCAGGGCCTTGCCGGTGCATTCAACGTTCAGCATCACGTAGTGAGCCTTGTGAACATTGTTGATTGCGTAGGCCAGTTGACGACGGCCCCAATCTTCCAGGCGGTGGATCTTGCCACCATCTTCTTCGATCAGCTTGGTGTAACGCTCAACCATGCCGCCGACTTGCTCGCTCTGGTCCGGGTGAACCAGGAAGATGATTTCGTAATGACGCATGAATGCTCCTTACGGGTTAGTAGTCTGCCAGCAACTGTGGTCAGACAAGGAGTGAATGACACTGTATGTCTTGCCCTGAGGGGAGACGCATGCGCGCCTGCCAGCTCGGCAAGGGGCGCAATTGTAGAGAAGCCCCGAGGGACAAGCAAGGTAATTGGCGAATAATTGAACAGCTCGCAACAATTTGGCCAAGTGAACGGCAACGGCGGGGATTCTATGGTTTGGTATAAGCCTGTTCTCGCCAGACATACCTTCTCGTGGCGAGCGGGCTTGTCCCGCGCTGGGCTGCGTAGCAGCCCTGAAAACCCAAGGGGCTGCTTCGCAGCCCAACGCGGGACAAGCCCGCTCGCCACGACTGTCTAACATTTCCCACAGGATTGGGTCCGACCAGCGATGTTGCCATTGAGCAGGGCCTGCGTGGGAGCTGGCGACAGCCTGCGACGAGGCCGGAACAGGCCTGCACATAACTGCGCCACCCACGAAAACTACCCGATCAGCGTTTGATCTGACGCTGACGCACCGCTTCGAACAGGCACACCCCGGTGGCCACCGAGACGTTCAGGCTGCTGACGCTGCCAGCCATCGGCAGCTTCACCAGAAAGTCGCAGTGCTCGCGGGTCAGGCGGCGCATGCCGCGGCCTTCGGCGCCCATGATCATCACCAGTGGCCCGGTGAGGTCTTGCTGGTAGATCTCCTGCTCGGCCTCACCCGCCGTGCCGACCACCCACAAACCGCGCTGCTGGAGTTTTTCCAGCGTGCGCGACAGGTTGGTCACCGCCACCAGCGGAATCACCTCGGCAGCACCACAAGCGACCTTGCGCACCACGCCGGTAAGCGTGGCGGATTTGTCCTTGGGGATAACCACGGCGGTAGCACCGGCCGCATCGGCGGTGCGCAGGCACGCGCCGAGGTTGTGCGGGTCGGTGACGCCGTCGAGCACCAGAATCAACGGCGGCGTTTCGCTGCGCTCGAGCAACTCGTCGAGCATCGCCTCGCCCCACACCTGGCTTGGGCTCACCTCGGCGACAACGCCTTGGTGCACACCCTCGACCCAGGCGTCGAGCTCACGACGCTCGGCCTGACCGACCTGCACGCGGTTCTGCGCGGCCAGCTCAAGCAGCGCCTGCAGGCGAGGCTCGCTGCGACCTTCCGACAGCCAGATCTGCTTGACCCGCTTTGGATGGTGCTGCAACAACGCCTGAACCGCGTGCACGCCGTAGATTTTTTCCAGCTGACTCATGACTTGGTCTTGCCTTTACGTGGCGCGCCGGACTTCGGCGGCCCTTTGCGATGCTTGCTTGGCTTGCCGGCCGGCTTGCTGCTGCCTTTGTCGGCCTTGCTGCCAGCACCGCTGGTGCGCGCTTCGCCCATTAGCGCCTTTTTCATTTCGCGGCTTTTGCGCACTTCGGCGTTGCGCTGCACGGCATCCTTGGGGAAGTACGCATCAGCGGTTTCGCCCTTGCGGCTGCGCGGCTTGGGCGAGATTTTCGCTTCGCTCGGCGCAGCAGCGGCAGGCGCAGCGGCGGCAGGTGCGGTTTCACCGGCAGCGGAGCGGTTCTTGCGACCGATCGGCGCGTTGATGGTGGCATCGGCCATTTCGAAGTCGATCTTGCGCTGTTCGAGGTCGACGCGCATGACCTTGACCTCGACGGTATCGCCCAGGCGGAAACTGCGCCCGGTGCGCTCACCCGCCAGGCGGTGATGGACTGGATCGAAGTGGTAGTAGTCACCCGGCAAGGCGCTGACATGCACCAGGCCTTCGACGTAGATGTCGGTCAGCTCGATGAACAAGCCAAAACCGGTCACCGCCGTGATGACGCCTGGGAAGGTTTCGCCCACGCGGTCACGCATGTACTCGCACTTGAGCCAGTTGACCACGTCGCGGGTGGCCTCGTCGGCACGCCGCTCGGTCATCGAGCACTGCTCGCCCATCTGCTCCAGGCTGGTCTCGTCGTACGGGTAGATACGCGCCTTAGGAATGCTCGCGGCGCCGGCACGCTTGACGTGCGGGGTGTCGACCTTGGAACGGATGACGCTGCGAATGGCACGGTGCACCAGCAGGTCCGGGTAACGCCGGATCGGCGAGGTGAAGTGGGTGTAGGCTTCGTAGTTCAGGCCGAAGTGGCCATTGTTCTCGACGCTGTACACCGCCTGGCTCAACGAACGCAGCATGACGGTCTGGATCAGGTGGAAGTCCGGGCGCCCGGCAATGCTTGCCAGCAGCGCCTGATAATCCTTGGGCGACGGATCCTTGCCCTTGTGCAGCGAAAGCCCTAGCTCGCCGAGGAAGGCGCGCAGTTTTTCCAGGCGCTCCGGCGGCGGGCCATCGTGCACGCGGTACAGCGACGGCACGTTGTGCTTGCGCATGAACTCGGCAGTGGCGACGTTGGCCGCCAGCATGCATTCCTCGATCAACTTGTGGGCGTCGTTGCGCACGGTCGGACGAATTTCGTCGATCTTGCGGTCTTCGCCGAAGATGATCCGGGTTTCCTGGGTTTCGAAGTCGATCGCGCCACGGGTGTGACGGGCCGCCAGCAACACCTTGTACAGGGCGTAGAGGTTCTTCAGGTCAGGCACTACTGCGCTGTACTCGTCACGCAGCGCCTTGCCCTCACGGGTGCGGGCGTGCTCGAGCATGCTGCTGACCTTGTTGTAGGTCAGGCGCGCGTGGGAATGGATGACCGCCTCGTAGAACTGGTAGTCGACCATCTGGCCGGTCTTGTTGATGGTCATTTCACAGACCATCGCCAGGCGATCAACGTGCGGGTTCAGCGAGCACAGGCCGTTGGACAACTCCTCGGGCAGCATGGGGATGACGCGCTCGGGGAAGTAAACCGAGTTGCCGCGCTGCTGGGCCTCGACGTCCAGGGCCGAACCCAGGCGCACGTAGCTCGACACGTCGGCAATCGCCACGTACAGGCGCCAGCCGCCGGAGAACAGGCGCAGTTTGCCCTGTGGCTCGCAGTACACGGCGTCGTCGAAGTCGCGGGCGTCTTCGCCGTCGATGGTGACGAACGGCAGGTGGCGCAGGTCGATGCGCTTTTCTTTGTCTTTGTCTTCGACTTCGGAGCGGAACTTGCGCGCTTCCTTGATTACGTCCTGCGGCCAGACATGCGGGATGTCATAGCTGCGTAGGGCGATGTCGATTTCCATGCCCGGGGCCATGTAGTTACCGATCACCTCGACCACATCACCCTGCGGCTGGAAGCGCGGGGTTGGCCAGTGGGTGATCTTGATCGAGACGAACTGCCCGATCTTGGCGCCATTGCTACGCCCGGCCGTCACCAGCACTTCCTGCTGGATTTTCGGGTTGTCCGGGGTCACGTAGCCGATGCCGCCTTCTTCGAAGTAGCGGCCGACCACGGTCTCGTGGGCACGGGAGATGACTTCGACCAGTGCGCCTTCACGGCGGCCACGGCGGTCGACGCCGGAGACACGCGCCAATGCACGGTCACCGTCGAACACCAGGCGCATCTGCGCCGGGCTGAGAAACAGGTCCTCGCTGCCGTCATCGGGGATGAGGAAGCCGAAGCCATCACGGTGGCCGGAAACGCGGCCACAGATCAGGTCGAGTTTGTCTACCGGGGCATAAGTGCCGCGCCGGGTGTAGATAAGCTGGCCATCACGCTCCATTGCTCGCAGGCGGCGGCGCAGGGCTTCGATCTGGTCTTCTTCGTAAAGACCGAACTCTGCCGCCAGCTCCTCGCGGGCGGCTGGCTCGCCACGGTCGGCGAGGCGCTGCAGGATCAGCTCACGGCTGGGGATGGGATTATCGTATTTTTCCGCTTCGCGAGCGGCCTCGGGATCGAGGGATTGCCAATCGGCCATCAGAAGGGGTTCACCTTGGTGTCTATAGATATGAATTCTGGCATAGGCCTATTGAAACCGGAAATGTCACCGTTGGACAGCCCTGAAGGCATGTCTGGTGACGGGCAATGACCTGCGGAATCAACAAGTTGAATTTTTTGAAATTTTTTTGAGCCCAGGGCTTTACAGCTCCGAGAGCCGCCCGTATAGTGCGCACCACAACGACGGGCAACCCCGAAGTTGTAGTAGAGATGAACGGCGCTGTAAAGCATCTTTTATCTCGAATGTGTGCCCAGGTGGCGGAATTGGTAGACGCGCTGGTTTCAGGTATCAGTGACTTAACGGTCGTGGAAGTTCGAGTCTTCTCCTGGGCACCAAAAATTTTCAAGTAATAGATGACCAAGGATCTGTTACTACTGCGTGAAGGCGATGTTATCTCCTTCGGCAGACGATGCAAAGCTTTGCCCAGGTGGCGGAATTGGTAGACGCGCTGGTTTCAGGTATCAGTGACTTAACGGTCGTGGAAGTTCGAGTCTTCT
>NZ_JABWRG010000126.1:0-12674 GCF_014268825.1 Pseudomonas sp. SWRI51
TTGGGTTTTCAGGGCTGCTGCGCAGCCCAACGCGGGACAAGCCCGCTCGCCACAACTATCTATCGTTTCCCACAGGATCGGGTACAACCAGCAATGTTGCGGTTGAGCACGGTCCCTGTGGGAGCTGGCCACAGCCTGCGATGAGGCCAGGGCGGGCTCGCACAAAACCATAGAATCTCCCACAGGATCTGGGCACCCAAAGGTGCCAGCGAGGCATTTCACCGTTACAATGCCCGCCTTACCGTGACCGCCCGAACCATAACGACATGTCCCTTCCAAAGAATCACCTGGAACTGCTCAGCCCTGCCCGTGACGTGAGCATCGCCCGCGAAGCGATCCTGCACGGCGCTGACGCCATCTATATCGGCGGCCCAAGCTTCGGCGCGCGCCACAATGCCTGCAACGAGGTCGGCGATATCGCCGAACTGGTCGAGTTTGCCCGGCGCTATCACGCGCGGGTGTTCACCACCATCAATACCATCCTGCACGACAACGAGCTGGAGCCGGCGCGCAAGTTGATTCACCAGCTGTACGACGCAGGCGTCGACGCGCTGATCGTGCAAGACCTCGGCGTCATGGAGCTGGATATCCCGCCCATCGAGCTGCACGCCAGCACCCAGACCGACATTCGCACCCTGGAGCGGGCCCGCTTCCTCGACCAGGCCGGTTTCTCGCAGCTGGTGCTGGCCCGCGAGCTGAACCTGCAAGAAATCCGCGCCATCGCCGCCGAAACCGATGCGGCCATCGAATTTTTCATCCACGGGGCGCTGTGCGTGGCGTTCTCCGGGCAGTGCAACATTTCCCATGCCCAGACCGGGCGTAGCGCCAACCGTGGCGACTGCTCCCAGGCCTGCCGCCTGCCGTATACCCTCAAGGACGACCAGGGCCGTGTGGTCGCCTTCGAGAAGCACCTGCTGTCGATGAAGGACAACAACCAGACCGCCAACCTGCGCGACCTGGTCGACGCCGGCGTGCGCTCGTTCAAGATCGAAGGCCGTTACAAGGACATGGGCTATGTGAAGAACATCACCGCCCACTACCGCAAAGAGCTCGACGCCATCCTGGAAGACCGCCCGGCCCTGGCCCGCGCTTCCAGCGGCCGTACCGAGCACTTCTTCGTGCCCGACCCGGACAAGACCTTCCACCGCGGCAGCACCGACTATTTCGTCAGCGACCGCAAGATCGATATTGGCGCGTTCGACTCGCCGACCTTCACCGGCCTGACCGTGGGTGTGGTAGAAAAAGTCGGCAAGCGCGACCTGCTGGTGGCAACCGAGGTACCACTGAGCAACGGCGACGGCCTCAACGTGCTGGTCAAGCGCGAAGTCATCGGTTTCCGGGCAAACATCGCCGAGCTCAAGAGCGAGTCGCAAGAGGACGGCCAGAAGCGCTACCGCTACCGCGTCGAGCCCAACGAAATGCCCGAGGGCCTGTACAAGCTGCGCCCCAACCACCCGTTGTCGCGCAACCTCGACCACAACTGGCAGCAAGCGCTGCAACGCACCTCGGCGGAGCGCCGCGTCGGCATCGAGTGGCACGCGGTATTGCGTGAGCAGCGCCTGATGCTCACTGCCAGCAGTGAAGAGGGTTTGAGCGTGCAGGTGGCACTGGACGGGCCGTTCGGCGCCGCCAACAAGCCGCAGCAAGCGCTGGAGCAACTGCACGACTTGCTCGGCCAGCTCGGCACCACCATGTACCACGCCAGCGCCATCGAACTGGATGCGCCGCAGGCGTTCTTCATCCCCAACTCGCAACTCAAGGCCCTGCGCCGCGAAGCCATCGAGGCGCTGACCGAAGCACGCATCAAGGCCCACCCACGCGGCAGCCGCAAGGCCGAAACCACCCCGCCACCGGTCTACCCTGATTCGCACTTGTCGTTCCTGGCCAACGTCTATAACCAAAAGGCGCGGGACTTCTATCACCGCCACGGCGTACAACTGATCGATGCGGCCTACGAGGCCCACGAAGAGCACGGCGAAGTGCCGGTGATGATCACCAAGCACTGCCTGCGCTTCTCGTTCAACCTGTGCCCGAAACAAGCCAAGGGTGTGACTGGCGTGCGCACCAAGGTGGCACCGATGCAACTGATTCAGGGCGATGAAGTGCTGACCCTCAAATTCGACTGCAAGCCGTGCGAAATGCACGTGGTGGGCAAGATGAAAAGCCACATCATCGACCTGCCTACCCCAGGCAGCGCGGTGGCGCAGGTGGTCGGGCACATCAGCCCGGAAGACCTGCTCAAGACCATCCCGCGCGCGCCGCACTAAGCGCCGTTAGCGGTCACCGGTATGCTGTGGGGGCATACCGGTGGCAATGCGCCTGCACCTGCTCTTCTGTGCCACACCTGCTATGGTTTCCCCACACAAAAACAAGACACAGGAGCGCCCATGTCAGCGCCCGCCTCCCGCGCCAGCGAGCTGGCCGCCTTCATCGACTGTCACCTGCCCGGCCGCAGCCTTGCGCCCGACGCACTGATTGCCGAGTCCTGGTATCGCAGTATCAAGCAGCACCACCTGGACCCCGCCCAGCGCCATATAGACAATCTGCTTGGCGCCGCCGAGGTTCGCGAGCATCAGGCTCGCCATGAGGCCTGGCTGAACCTTGCAGGCCTCGGCCTCAACGGCCTTGCCCAGCGGGTGGCGCCGGCAGGCTTTGCGGTGCTGCTGAGCGACCGCAACGGCATTACCCTCGATGCCCGCTTACCCGCCGACACCCTGCGCTACACCCGTGCAGGGCTGGTGGCCGGGGCCTGCTGGGACGAGTCGATTGCGGGCACCAACGGCATCGGTACGGCGCTTGCGGCAGGCCAGGCGTTGACCATTCACCGCGAGGAGCACTTTCTGGCGAGCAATGCCCAGCTCAGCTGCTCGGTATCGCCTCTGTTCGATGCACAGAATCAGTTGCTGGGCTGCCTCAACGCTACCTGCCTGCACGCCGAGGGCCCCAAGCAGGCGCAGCATCTGACCCTGCAACTGGTAAGCCTGTATGCGCGGATGATCGAGGACACGCATTTTCGCCACTGCTACCGCGACGGCCTGACGCTAGCGCTGAGCCCTGGCGGCGGCCTCGAAGACCTCGCAGCCGGCCAGTTGCTGGCGCTGGACGACAGCGGCCGCGTTATCGGTGCCAACCGCGCCGCGTTCATCTGCCATTCCCAGGCACTGCTAGGCATGCGCATCGAGCAATTGTTGCCGGCCAGCATCGACCAACTGCTCGACCTTACCTATGGCGGGGCCCGGGGTGTGACACTGCGTAGCCACGCTGGCCAGCAGCCGCTGAATATCGGCCTGCGCGTGCCCGCCGGCTACCGCCCGGCCAAAGCCAAAGTCATCGCCACAGCAACTCGCAACACCAGCCACCCCGATCTCGATACCCTGGCCGGCGGCGACGCTCAGTTGCAACAGGCCGTGCGCCGCCTGCGCAAGGTGCTCGACAAGGACATCGCCATTTTGCTCGGTGGTGAAACCGGTACCGGCAAGGAAGCCTTCGCCCGCGCCCTGCATCAAGCCAGTGAGCGTCGCGCCGGGCCTTTCGTGGCGCTGAACTGCGCGGCCATCCCCGAATCACTGATCGAAAGCGAGCTGTTTGGCTACCGCGCCGGCAGCTTTACCGGGGCCAACCGCAAAGGCATGAAGGGCAAGCTCGAACAGGCCCATGGCGGCACGCTGTTCCTTGATGAAATTGGCGACATGCCTGCGCACCTGCAAACCCGCCTGCTGCGAGTGCTGGCTGAGCGCGAGTTGGTGCCACTGGGGGCCGAGGCCCCGGTCCCGCTGGATATCCAGGTGATCAGTGCCACGCACCAGGACCTGGCGGCAATGATAGCCAGCAAGGGTTTTCGCGAAGACCTGTACTACCGGCTCAGCGGCCTGTGCGTGCAACTGCCGCCGCTGCGCGAGCGTGGCGACCGCGAGGCGTTGATCGAGCGTTTGCTGGCAGCCCAGCCAGTGACGCTTAGCCCTGAAGCGCGAGATTGCTTGCTGGGCTATCACTGGCCGGGGAACGTGCGGCAACTGATCAACGTGCTGCGCTCGGCTATGGCGCTGGCTGAAGATGGCCTGATAGACGCTGATTGCTTGCCTGAGGAACTGCTGATGAGGCCTCACGCAAGCCGGCCAAAAGCGCTGGAGCAGCAGGTTGGGCAAGTTGAGGCCGAGCATTTGTTGCAGGTGCTGCAACAAGTGCGCTGGAACATGAGCGCAGCCGCGCAGACCGCAGGCATTTCACGCTCTACGCTTTACCGCAAGATGAAGCTGTACGGGATTGTGCAGCCTAATCTGCAGGTTTGAAGGGCAGTGCATCTTCTACCGCTGGAGATCTGCTTTTTTGTGGCAAGCAGGCTGTAGTGGCGAGCGGGCTTGCCCCGCGTTGGGCTGCGAAGCAGCCCTGAAACCCACAACCAAGGGCAGGGCCGCTCTGCAGCCCAACGCGGGGCAAGCCCGCTCGCCACAAAGCGATTGTTCTGGGGCCGAGGAGCTGTGGCCGCGAAGGGCCGCAGGGCGGCCCCAATTGGCCGGCTCACCCTTGTATGTAAACCACCTGGGTGCGGGTGTACTCATACAGCCCATGCTTGCCATCCGCCCCGCCGATCCCCGACTTGCGCGCCCCGGCGTGGAAACCCTGCATGGCCTCGAAGTTCTCGCGGTTGATGTAGGTCTCGCCAAAGTCGATCTCGCGGCTGGCGCGCAGCGCCGCATTGAGGTCGCGGGTGTACAGCGATGAAGTCAGGCCATATTCGCTGTCATTGGCCAGGGCAATCGCCTCGTCCAGGTCATGCACCACCTGAATCGGCAACACCGGCCCGAAGATCTCCTTGCGCATGATTTCCATGTCGGCCTTGCACCCGGCGAGCACCGTCGGCTGGTAATGAAAACCGGCACCAAGGTCCGCCACCTTGCCGCCGAGCACCACCTGAGCGCCCTGCCCGGCTGCCGTGCGTACCATCTGCGCCACCTTGTCCAGCCCGGCCTGGTTGATCAATGGGCCCATGTCCAGGTCCGCATCCCGCGATGGGTCGCCGTAACGGACCGACGACATCGCGTGCGCCACCTTGTCGATGAAGGCATCTGCCACCTGGCGCTGCACATACACACGCTCGGCGCAGTTGCACACCTGCCCGGTATTGATCACCCGCGAGGCGACGATCGCCCTCACTGCCAGGTCCAGGTCAGCATCGGCGAGCACGATCGCCGGGGCCTTGCCGCCCAGCTCCAGGTTGAGCTTGGTGATGTTCGGCGCTGCCGCTGCCATGATGCGGGCGCCAGTGGCAACGCTGCCGGTAAAGCTCACAAGGTCCACCCCCGGGTGGCTCGACAGCCCATGGCCGACACTTGCACCACGCCCGCCAACCACATTGAACACACCAGCCGGCAGGTCGGTCTGGGCCACCAGCCGGGCGAATTCATAGCAGTTGATCGGGGTTTCTTCGCTGGGCTTGATCACGATGGTATTGCCGGTGATCAGCGCCGGCGCCATCTTGCGTGCGATCAAGAAAAACGGAAAGTTCCACGGCAAAATGCCGGCCACCACGCCTAATGGCTTGCGCAGCAGGAAGATATGTTCGCCTGCGCGGTCACTGGTCAGCACCTCACCCTCAAGGCGTCGTGCCCACTCTGCCATGTAGTCAAGGTAATCCGCGGTGAAGGCTACCTCGACCTGAGCCAGGGCCTGCACTTTGCCACCTTCATGGGTGATGAGGCGCGCCAGAGGTTCGGCATTGGCGCGGATTTTCGCGGCGATCTGGCGCAGGAAGCCTGCCCGTTCGATGGCGGGGCGCGCAGCCCATGCCGGTTGCGCCCGCCTTGCAGCGTTAACCGCTTGCTCTACGTGGTCGGCCGATGTTTCTGGAACATGGGCCAGCAGCTCACCGTTGGCCGGGTTGAAAACCTCGATGTGCTCGGCGCTGGCCACGAAGGCGTTGTCGATGAAGTTCTGATAGGTCGTGTCCGTCATGTCGGTGTCACTCCTGGGTATGGTTATCGGCAAGCGGCTGGGTGGCAGGCTTGGCGCTGAAACGCTGCCAGGCATCGCCCTCGGTCTGCAGGTCATGGGCGCGCTTGATCAGGTAGTCGTGCAGTTTGGCCACCTCTTCAGGCTTGAGGCGGTCGGCGAACGAGGGCATGCCATCGGGGATGCGCCCTCCGTACAGGATGCTGAGAAACATCTGGTGCTTTTCGGCGCTGAGCTTGCGCAAGTCGGGCAATACACCGCCGCTGACGGCGTGGATACCGTGGCACTGTGAGCAGTTACCGTCATACAGCGCGGCCCCTGCGGCAATGGTCTGCGCATCACCGGTCTGCGCCGGTGGCTTGGGCGCATCGGCCGGCGCTGGCGGCTCGTGCAGCGTGGCGGTGCCGCCCAGCTTGTAGGTGAGCACCTGGGCGAACGGCTGAACCCCGGCGCGCAAGCTCAGCGCCCCGGCAAAGGTGCTGAACGCCCCACCCCAGCCAGCCATGAAGGTCACGTACTGCTCGCCGTCTACCGAATAGGTGATCGGTGCGGCCATCACGCCGCTGGCGGCGGGCGACTCCCATAGCTTTTTGCCGGTCTCGGCCGCGTAGGCGATCACCCGGCCATCGGCGCTACCCTCGAACACCAGGTTGCCGGCAGTGCTCAAGGTGCCGCCGTTGAAGATGGTGATGTAGGGCACTTCCCAGGCCGGCGCCTGTTTGACCGGGTCCCAGGCAATCAGCTTGCCGGACCAGGTCTTGGCCATTTCCAGCAGGCCGTCCGGGCCTTCAGGCATCATGCCGGTGCGCAGTCCCAGCTGGTAGACGCTCTTGAAGGGGTGGCGCTTGGGCGCTTCGGGGATGTGTTCGTAGTACGCCGACATGATGTGCGCCGGGATGTAGACCAGGCCCGTCTGCGGGTTGTAAGACATTGGGTGCCAGTCGTGTGCGCCCCAGAACGCCGGGGTGACCAGCTTGCGCTTGCCATCCTTCCAGTAGGCGGCGGCCTGGTCATCGACAATGGGCCGGCCAGTCTTCATGTCGATGCCCTTGGCCCAGTTCACCGGCACGATATTCTTCGCCGACAGCAGTTCGCCGGTCTTGCGGTCAAGCACATAGAAGAAACCGTTTTTCGGCGCCTGCATCAGCACCTTGCGCTGGCGGCCGTCGATGGGCAGCTCGGCCAGGATCATGTGCTGGGTGGCGGTGAAGTCCCAGGCGTCACCGGGAGTTGTCTGGTAATGCCAGGCGTATTCGCCGGTATCGGCGTTGACCGCGACGATGGATGACAGGAACAGGTTGTCGCCCTTCGCCTGGCTGCGCCATTTCGGGTCCCACAGCGAGCCGTTGCCTACGCCTATGTACAACAGGTTCAGCTCGGGGTCGTAGGCAAACGAATCCCAGGCAGTGCCGCCGCCACCCTGCTCGACGAACGCATCGCCATGCCAGGTCTTGGCGGCGATGGCCATGGCTTTGTCCTCCGGTGGCAGTTTCGGGTCGCCGGGCACGGTAAAGAAGCGCCACACTTGCTTGCCGGTCTCCGCGTCATAGGCGGTGACATAGCCGCGTACGCCAAACTCGGCGCCGCCGTTGCCGATCACCACCTTGCCGTTGACCACCCTCGGCGCCCCGGTAATGGTGTAGCTGCGGGTATGATCGCTGCGGGTGTCCACCGACCACACGCGCTTGCCGGTCTTGGCATCGATCGCCTCCAACCGGCCATCCAGCACCCCCACGTAGACCTTGCCCTGCCACACCGCCACACCACGGTTGACGGCATCGCAACAGGCCTCACCGGCGCGCTGGCGGTCCGATTGCGGGTCGTATTTCCACAGCAGCTTGCCGTTGCGCGCATCCAGGGCGTAGACCACCGAGAACGGCCCTGTGGTGTACATCACGCCGTCGACCACAATCGGCGTCGCCTCGACGCCACGGTCCAGGTCGAGCTTGTAGCTCCAGGCCAGCCCGAGCTGGTTGACGTTGCTCTGGTCGATGTTCTTCAGCGGGCTGAAGCGCTGCTCGTCGTAGGTGCGGCCGTGGCTCATCCAGTTGCCGGGCTCCTTGTCGGCGGCAATGATGCGTGCACCGTCCACCTCGGCGGCGTGACTGGGTAGCAGGCAGGACAGGCTAAGGGCAATGGCAAGGGGCAAGACACTCGGCAACAGCCGGCGATGCGGGCCGGATTGGGTCATGGCTGGTTCTCCGTTCTTGTTATGGCGACAGCTCAGTAGAGCGTCGCAAGAACCCAGAGCAATGCCTGTGCCACGGGGGCATAACGCGGCTGTAAAGCCGGTGGCAGAGGGCTTGGTGCCGGCTGCATGAGGCGCTGCAGTTCAGGCCAGACTGTCGCAGCCGTGGCACACCTGGTGCGGCGCTGACACAGCTGTGTCAGCCTGGAATGCCGGCGAAACCTTTCAAAGCGCCTGGCTTGTGTGTAAAAACAGCAGACCTCCCTCTGCGATGAAAGGATTCCCGGCAATGAAATACCGCCCTCTTGGCACCTCTGGCCTGCAGGTCTCGGCCCTGACCCTAGGCAGCATGATGTTCGGCGAGCAAACCAGCACCGAGGACTCGCTGCGCATCATCGACAAGGCCTGGGACCAGGGCATCAACTTTGTCGACACTGCCGATGTGTACAACGCCGGGCGCTCCGAAGAAATCGTCGGTGAGGCCGTGGCGCGCAATCGCCATGAGTGGATCGTCGCCTCCAAGGCCGGCTACGGCCCGGTCGACGGCGTGCCTAACCGCAGCGGCCTGTCGCGCAAACACCTGTTCAATGCCATCGATGCCACCCTGACGCGCATGGGCACCGATTACCTGGATATCTACTACCTGCACCGCGAAGACCACAGCGTGCCGTTGGAAGAGACCGTGCGCGCCATTGGCGACCTGTTGGCGCAAGGCAAGATCCGCTACTGGGGCGTGAGCAACTTCCGTGGCTGGCGCATCGCCGAAATTTGCCATGTGGCCGATAAACTTGGCGTTGCCAAACCGGTGGTCAGCCAGCCGCTGTACAACATCGTCAATCGCCAGGCCGAGCCTGAGCAAATCACCGCTGCAGCCTTCCACGGGCTTGGCGTGGTGCCGTTCAGCCCGCTGGCGCGCGGCGTGCTCAGCGGCAAGTACGCACCCGGCTCCACGCCGGATGCCGGCAGCCGTGCCGGGCGCCAGGACAAGCGCATCATGGAGGTGGAATGGCGCCAGGAATCACTGAGCATCGCCCGCCAGGTCCAAGCCTATACCGAAGCCAAGGGCGTGGGCATCGTCGAGTTCGCCATTGCCTGGGTGCTGAACAACAAACTGATCAGCTCGGCCATCGTCGGGCCGCGCACCGAGGCGCAATGGGACACTTACGCCGGTGCCCTGGAGGTCAAGGTAACGGCTGAAGATGAGGCCTTCATCGACTCGCTGGTGACGCCGGGGCATGCTTCGACGCCTGGCTTCAACGACGTGGCGCACTTTGTCAGCGGGCGCTTGCCCCGCGGGTAAACGTTGTTGGGCGTGCCGCTGTTGCATGCCCTTATATTCCCCATTGGGGACGTTGACGCCGGGGTACCGGTCCCCCCTTTCCCCAATCACCCCTGTATCTTGCGCACCATCCAATTCAACCTGCGATGGTGCTCAATGAAACTGTTCGAACCGCTCAAGCTCGGCCCCCTCACCCTGCCCAACCGGGTATTCATGGCGCCGCTGACGCGACTGCGCAGCCGCGAGCCGGGTGATGTGCCGACGCCGCTGATGGCCGAGTACTACACCCAGCGTGCCAGCGCCGGGCTGATCATCACCGAAGCGACGCAGATTTCCTTCCAGGCCAAAGGCTATTCAGGCTCGCCAGGTATTCACAGTGCCGAGCAGATCGCCGCCTGGCGCCAGGTCAATGAAGGTATTCACGGCGCTGGTGGCCACAGCGCGGTGCAGGTGTGGCACACCGGGCGCGTTTCGCACACATCCTTGCAACCCGGTGGTGCAGCGCCTGTGGCACCTTCGGCGCTGCCTGCCGATGCACGCACCACGCTACGCGACGAGCACGGCCAATTGATGCGCGTCGAAACCTCCACCCCACGTGCCTTGAGTGAGGCCGAAATCGCTGAAATTGTCGGGGACTTCGGCCAGGCGGCAGCCAATGCCCGCGAGGCCGGCTTCGATTTCATCGAACTGCACGCCGCCCACGGATACCTGCTGCACCAGTTCCTCACGCCCAGCGCCAACCTGCGTGAAGACCGCTACGGCGGCAGCGTCGAAAACCGCGCACGGATTGTGCTGGAGGCGGTAGACGCCGCCATCGCGCAATGGAGCGCCGACCGGGTGGGCATCCGTATTTTTCCGCTGGGGGGCTTCAACGGCGTCGACAACGGGGAAGACCAGGAAGCTGCGGGCCTGTACCTGATTGGCGAACTGGCCAAGCGCAACCTGGCCTACCTGCACTTGTCAGAGCCAGACTGGTCGGGCGGCAAACCGCTGCGCGACGAGTTCCGCAAGGCGATCCGTGCGGTCTACCCAGGGGTCATCGTAGCGGCTGGTGCCTACACGGCTGAAAAAGCAGAAGACTTGCTGAACCGTGGCCTGATCGACGCTGCGGCATTCGGCCGGGCGTTTATCGCCAACCCTGACCTGGTGGAGCGTTTACAGCAGCAAGCGCCGCTGAACGAGCATCGGGCGCAGTTCGACTATGCCAATGGTGCTGAAGGCTATACCGATTACCCGGTAATGCAGAAGGCGTAACGCCCGCAACGGCCGTGAGGCCGGCATAAAAAAGCCTGAACTGCATGACAGTTCAGGCTATGGCACAAGGGCTGTGCGTTGGCTTACTCAGGACGCACTTGAGCGGCTTGCATGCCCTTTTGCCCTTTTTCAGCGACGAAGCTGACGGTTTGGCCTTCTTTCAAAGACTTGAAACCATCCGACTCGATCGCCTTGAAGTGGACGAACAGGTCATCGCCACCACCCTGAGGGGTGATGAACCCGAAACCTTTCTCGTCGTTAAACCACTTCACTGTGCCGGTCTGTCTGTTGGACATGCTCTGAATCCTCATTCATTAACTGTGTTTCTTCATTACGAGGCTTGCAGATGCAAACCTCGGTAACCGCATCTTGCGCGCATCCGCGCAACGGTTCCACTGGCATTATTAACAGTGGTTCCGTTGGTCAGTGTAGACGGGCTTTCAAACTTCCCAAGGCACTCCGTGCTGCCAGCTTTCTACCAGCAGATCGATGAACCCGCGCACCCTTGGCGACAGGTGGCGTTTGCTCGGGTACACGATGCGAATGGGGTCGGCAGGTGGGCGGTATTGTTGCAGCACCTCCACAAGCGTGCCGGCGCGCAAGTCGTCGCCCGTGATGTAGGTAGGCAGTTGAATCAGCCCGAACCCCGCCCGCGCGCCGTCGAGCAGCGCTTCGGAGCTGTCGATGTTCAGCCGCCCAGGCTCTTCGCACAGATGCAGCCCTGCTTCGGTATGAAAACGCCAGGGGCTGGACTTTTCACCCACCAGAAACGCGATCTTGTCATGCCCGTACAGGTCCGCCGGCACCTGCGGCGTGCCGTGGGCGGCCAGGTAGGCGGGCGAGGCACACGTGACGAAGCGCTGCCAGGCCACGGTGCGGGTCAGCAGTTGCGAGTCTTCTTTAGGCGCACCGATACGCACCGCGACGTCTACGCCCTCTTCGACCAGGTCGACAAAACGGTCGGTGAAGCGGATATCGGCACGCAGCTCGGGCCAGCGCTTGAGGTAGCGGTCAAGCAGCGGCAATACATGGCGCTGGCCGAACGACAGCGGTGCGGTCAGGCGCAGGGTGCCGGTGGGCTTGCCCCGGCGCTGGGCCATGGTGGTATCGACTTCATCGAGGTCATCGAGAATCTGCTGCCAGCGTTCGAAAGCCACCTGCCCTTCATCGGTCAGGCTCAGCTTGCGTGTAGTGCGGTTGAGCAGGCGCACAGCCATGCGGGCTTCCAGGCGGGCGATGCTTTTACCCACCGCCGAACGGGTCAGGCCAAGGCTTGCACCCGCGGCGGTGAAGCTGCCGGCCTTCACGGCGCTGACAAAGGCGGCGATGTCGCCGAAGCGGTTGGGTTCCATGGGGCATTCCGGTTGGCACAGCCCTGCAAGATGGGTGCAAATCGGCGTATTGCAAGGCTCAGCGGATAATCAGCCGATAGGCAACGGCCCGTGTTTCACGACCGTTGGGGTACCCTGCGAAAATCACCTGCTCTTCGCCGGCCTTGGGGCCTGCGGTATACACGTAGCGATTGATCGGTTTGGGTGCGCTGATGCGGTATTCGCGGTGCAGGCGGCCCAGCTTGTCCGGGTGGATAGCGCCCATTTTTTCGACCGGCGTCCAGCGCTCAAGCCAGGTCTTGCGGCCTTCGGCTGTGGTGTAGTCGTGTATGACGCAGCGCTCGCCGCGCTTGAGTTGCACCGGGATTACCCAGTTGCCGAACTGCTCGTCCTTGTACGCTTTGTCAACCTGCACCTCGCAAGCCATTGTGGGGCCTGCCAGAAGCGCCAGGGACAACAGGTAACGGTTCATGTAAAGCTCCTTGAGTGCTGATGAAGATCAAAGGCCGGGCAAACCTGTGCCGGCCTCATCGCAGGCTGTCGCCAGCTCCCACAGGATCTGGACAAGGCCTCAATGTTGCGACTGTGCGCGATCTCTGTGGGAGATTCTATGGTTTCGGGCAAGTCGCTTTTGATTGTGTAGGAGCGGCCTTGTGTCGCGATGGGCTGCGAA
>NZ_JABWRG010000127.1:0-12596 GCF_014268825.1 Pseudomonas sp. SWRI51
TGCTTCGCAGCCCTTTCGCGACACAAGGCCGCTCCTACACAATCAAAAGCGACTTGCCCGAAACCATAGAATCTCCCTCTGTGGGAGCTGGCGACAGCCTGCGATGAGGCCAGTGCAGGCTCTTGAAAACACCTTTCAGGGCTCGAATCCCAGGCAAAGAAAAACCCGGCCGAGGCCGGGTTTTTCATGAAGCTTTAGACCAATTACTTGGCTTGGGCTTCAACCTGAGCTTCTACGCGACGGTTAACGGCGCGGCCAGCTTCAGTGGCGTTGTCGGCGACCGGACGGGTCTCACCGTAGCCAACCGATTGAACACGGTTCGATTCAACACCGTATTGCTGGGTCAGGACTTGCTTGACAGCGCTGGCACGACGCTCGGACAGCTTCTGGTTGTAAGCGTCTGGACCCACGGAGTCAGTGTGACCTTCCACGGTGGTGGTGGTCTGTGGGTACTGCTTCATGAAGTCAGCCAGGTTCTTGATGTCGCCGTAGCTGTTAGGCTTGACGACCGACTTGTCGAAGTCGAACTTGACGTCCAGCTCAACGCGAACGACTTCGGCAACAGCCGGGCAGCCATCAGCGTCAACGGTAACGTTGGCTGGGGTGTCAGGGCACTTGTCGACGTTGTCGCAGACGCCATCGTTGTCGCTGTCGGAGCAAACTTCTGCAACTGGAGCAGGAGCGGCTGCTTCGGAGCTCTTCGGGCTACCGCCGAAGTTCAGACCAACACCAACGCTTGGAGCCCACTCGGTGTCGCCCTGGTCGATGTTGTACTGAGCTTCAACGCCGGCACGGGCGTAGAACATGTCAGTGATGTACCACTTGGCGCCAGCGCCAACGTTGGCGAAGGTGGACTGGTTACGACCACCACGGCCAGTCTGGCCCAGGGACTGGTGGGAGAAACCAGCCGACACGTACGGACGGATAGCGTCGTACGGGTTGTTGAAGTGGTAAACGGCGTCCAGGGCGGTGTTCGAGCCCTTGATGTTTTTGCCGTCTTCGCCACGAGCGTTGTGTACTTCGTCGTAGCCCAGGCGCAGTTCAACGTCGTCGGTCAGGAAGTAACCGATCGAGCCGCCGAACAGGTTGCCGTCGTTTTTGAAGTCGCGCTGGCTGTCGAAGAATTCTTTCTTGTAGAAGCCTTCGACCTCAACGGCGCCTTGACCTTGTGCCATAGCGCCGAACGAAGCGGCAGCTACAAGCGAACCAATGGCCAAGCCCAAGGTGTTTTTCAGTTTCATCCGTTAAATCCCCATCTGGTGATAGTTAAGCAGTCCCACCAAAATCCGGGGGACAACTCGACGGCAAGTCTAGCAGACCTCGCCGATTCGTATGAGTAATTTGCGGGCCACTAAGTTTCAGCGAAACCTGCAAATTTCTCCCGTAGCTTGTCGAGCGCACGTTTGTAACGCATTTTCGTGGCGCTCAGGCCCATGTGCATGATGTCGGCGATCTCCTGGAATTCCAGCTCTGCGACAAAACGCAGCACCAGGATTTCGCGGTCGATCGGGTTGACGTGCACCAGCCATTTATCCAGCCCGCCTTTTTCTTCGGGCTTCGGTGCCTTGTCCTCGGACGCCTCTTCAACGGGGTCCAGGCTCAAGGCATCCATCAGCCGTCGCTTGCGCCGCTCCTTGCGGTACTGGGTAATGCATTCGTTGTAGGTGATGCTGTAGAGCCAGGTCTTGAACTTGGATTTACCCTCGAAGTTCTTCAACCCGTACAGCACCTTGAGCATCACCTCCTGACAGACATCGTCAGCGTCCCGGTCGTTCCCCAAATAACGTGCACACACGTTGAACAGCGTGCGCTGGTAGCGCCGCATGAGTTCTTCATAGGCGCGGGTAACGTGAAAAAGCTCCTCATGCGAACGCGCCACCAACTCCTCGTCGGTGAGTTCGCGTGGGTCATAGCGCATGGGCGGCGTATGGACTTTATTCAAAACGGATCGGGCCGACAGTCAGGTCAATGTCGCCGCTCAGCCCCAAGGGCCGATTTTGCGGCGGCATACATTAACAGCTTTGGGCTATCAGCGGCTATTCACACGCTGCTCGAGTAACACACGATTGGACAGCGACACCAGCTCACCCTCATCGGTGAGCAGGGTTGTCTTGACCGTCCCGATCTCCTCGATGTGGCCTTCGACCTCGCCAATCTGCACGTGCTGGCCTACCTGGAACAGTTCACGCACATAGATGCCGGCCAGAATCTGCCCGGCAATTTCCCGGCTACCCAGGCCCATCGCCAGCGCAACGGCCAGACCAACGGTAATCAAACCGATGACAATGACATGGTTGAGCAGGTCAGTCTTGACCTCCAACTGGCTGATTGCCACCGAAATACTGATGATGATGACCAGACCCTGGACGATACGGCCAAGCCCTGCGGAATACTCCAGGCCAACGCCTTCGGCAGCGCCGCGGACCAAACCGTTGGCCACTTGTGCCAGCAGCACGCCGGCCAGCATCACCAGGGCGGCACCGAAGACCTTCGGCAGGTACAGGGCGAGCATGTCCAGGGTCGCCGAGACGCGTTCCAGGCCCAGCGATTCGGCCGCCGAGACGAGGAAGATCAGCAGTACGAACCAGTAGACGATCTTGCCGATCAAGGTAGAGATCGGCACTTGGATGCCAACCCGGGCGAGCATCTTGGTCAGCCCGGTGCCGCTCATCAGACGGTCCAGGCCAAACTTGGCGAGCACCTTGGAAAGCAGTGTGTCGAGCAGTTTGGCGACGACAAAACCCAGCAGCACCACGACCAGCGCGCCGAACAGGTTGGGGATGAAGTTCGCAACCTTGGTCCAAAGGGCAGTCATGGCAGTGACCAGGCTCTGCGTCCAGAGATCGAGTTCCATATTCAATCGGCCTTATCTACAGTGCTGCCAGCGGCAGGTTTGCGGGTAGCGTTACGACGCACCGGCGCAACGTGCGCCGAGCCATTGTTCAAAGCGATCATCAGTGCCTGGCTCCAACGGCCCAGCAGACAGAACAGATCGCCCGCACCAACCTGACGGTTGGCGGTTTTCAGGACCCGCCCAAGGCACGCGGCGTCGTCACGGTCTTGGCCGGACGGCGATGCCTTGAGCAGGTCACGCAGGGATTCTTCAAACGGATCGTGCATGGGCACCTCACGCAATGTCAGTCAAAGACGAGGTCGCCGCGCAATGGGTCACAACATTGCTCACCGCAGCGCACACCTCATACCCAGCGCAACCTGCGGAACAACCACCACTGCCCGGCCGCCATCCCCAGCACGATCAGGCTGGCAAACAGGAAGCCGTAAGGGCTGTTGGCACCCGGAATACCGCCGACGTTGATACCCAGCAGCCCGGTGACGAAGCTCATGGGCAGGAAGATGCAGGTAATGATGCCAAAGCGGTACATGGTCCGGTTCATGCGCTCGCTGCGCCGCCGGTCCTCACTTTCGAGCACCAGCGCTGCGCGCTCGCGGGCCAGTTCCAGCTCCTCGAGGTAGCGAATCAGGCTGTTGTTCAGTTCGTTCCAGTAGTCGGCGTCGGGGTCGGCGAACCAACTGCACTTGTTACGTGAAAGCTGGGCATAGATGTCGCGTTGCGGCGCCAGGAAACGGCGCAGGCCAGCGGCACGCCGCCGAATCTGCTGCAAGGCACCTTGCTCCGGGCTATACCGTTCGTCGGTTTCTACCTTTTCTTCCTCTATGTCTACCTCTTCGGACAGATCGCTGACCAGCGCCTGGACCTTTTCGGTAAGCAATTCGCCCATCACCAGCAACAGTTCAGAGGCCGATTTCGGCCCCCTGCCCTCGTCCAGCAGTTGCAGGATTTCGTCACTGGCACGCAGCGGGCGCAAACGCAGCGAGATCACCCGCCGCGCCTCGGCGAAGATGCGCACCGACACCATGTCTTCGGGTTCGGCGCCAGGGTTGAGGTTGACCCCACGTAAAAACAGCAGCAATTGATCACCCGCCATCTGCAACAGGCGCGGACGGGTGTTTTCTTCCAGCAACAGGTCGCAGGCGAACTCGCTGATGCCACTGCTGTGCAACAACCAGGTACGGGTTTGCGGATGGCTGCGATCCCAGTGCAGCCACAGGCTTTCGTGCGCCCGCAGCTGCAAAGCGTCAAGCTCGGTACGGGCAATGGAGCGCGCGCCGCCTTTGCCATCGAGCACCAGGGCATGCACCAGGCCCCACTGCGCGTTGTCTTCCTCGAACATCAAAGCTCCATCAGCGCGCGCGGCGCGTCACTCCGGCATTTTCAGCGGGGTTGGCGAAACGATCACGCCGTTGTTGTCGGCATAGATGTATTCACCAGGGCGGAAGGTAACGCCGGCAAAGGTCACGGCGATATCCAGCTCGCCAACGCCGCGCCGGTCGGTTTTCATCGGGTGACTGGCCAGCGCCTGCACGCCCAGGTCGGTCTGGATAAGCACATCGACATCGCGCACGCAGCCATAGATGACCAGCCCTTCCCAGCCGTTCTTGGCGGCCTTTTCAGCCAGCATGTCACCCAGCAGCGCCCGACGCAGCGAACCGCCGCCATCGACCACCAGCACCTTGCCCTTGCCGTCGAGTTCGACCTGCTCCTTGACCCGGGAGTTGTCTTCGAAGCACTTGATGGTAACGATCTGGCCACCGAACGAGTCGCGGCCACCGAAGTTACTGAACATGGGTTCGAGCGCCTGTACCAGCTCTGGATAGGCATCGCACAGGTCGGGCGTTACATAATGCTGCATGGCAAGCTCCTGGCAGTGACAACGAAAGCGAACATGGGGCAAGGCTACACCGGGCAAGGTGCGAGCGTCACCCGCTCAAACGGTGCTGGCCGTATCAGGCGTTGCCAGCGGCTGCGCCACGACCGTCGAGGGGTGCACGGGCAACTGCGGGTTGCTCAACCAGCCGCTTACCAGCGGCCACACCTGGGCCTGCGCGGCCTTGCTGACCAGCATGTCGACATGGCCAAAGGCCTCGAAGCCTTCCTCGCGCCCCAGGCGCAGGAACTGCTTGCTGTCGCCGCCGAACTGCTCGAACAGCTTGCGGCAGGCCCATACCGGGTCCTGGAAGTCGCCGGCACCGGCCACCGCCAGCAGCGGCACCTGCACCTTGGCCAGGCCCGCCCACCAGTCGTTGCCCTTTTCGCCAAAGCGGCCGAACAGGCCGTTCCAGCGCAGGCTTTCGAGCGCCAGGCCAATGGGTTCGTCTTCCGGGCCGCGCTTGAGGCGCGAACCGGAAATATGCGCAAAGCGCTTGATCACAAGCTTTGCGCCCCAGGCCACCGGCGGCACTTTCAACGGCCAGTAGACGCGGCTGACCTGGGCGCCAAACAGCGCAGCACTGGCCACCCGGTCTGCGCCCAGATAGCCACCCCCCAATGCAGCGGCAAGGGTAGTACCGCCCAGCGAGTGGCCCAGCCAGTGCGGCGCCTGGCCGGCCTGTTCGCGGACGAATGCGCCGATCACCGGCAGATCGTAGTGGGCGTAGTCGGCAACGCGGTTGTGCTGCCAGTTGCGATTGCGCGGCGACAGGCCATGGCCGCGCATTTCCGGGATCCACACATCGAAGCCTGCGCGGGCCAGCGTGGCGCCCAGGCCAATGCCTTTGGGCGAATACCAGAAACGCCGGTTGGAAAAGCTGCCGTGCAGAAGGATCACCGGCACGCCTTGGGCCTGGGCCTGATCGGCCAGCCCCAGGCGGGTCACGGCAAGCTCTACACTCACGTCAGGACTGTTGGCGGCCTTGATCCGGTAGACATCTTCGCTGAGGTCGCCACGGCGCTCGGCACTGAGCAACGCGACGGGGAATTGGGTGCTGCTGCTTTGCATGGATTCACAACGATTGAAGAGTTACGGCATGAGACAGAACGAGGGAGCCTAATGCCTGTCAGTTAGTCCCATCGCGGTGGCTCGGAATGCCGAACCACCGCGATGGGCCGCAAAACGGCCCGATGGGCTTAACTGACTGGCATCAGGCTGGAGCCTGACCCTCGGCCAGGAAGAACCAGGTTTCAAGCACCGAGTCCGGGTTCAGCGACACGCTTTCAATGCCCTGCTCCATCAGCCACTTGGCCAGGTCCGGGTGGTCCGACGGGCCCTGGCCGCAAATACCGATGTACTTGCCGGCCTTGTTGCAGGCCTGGATGGCGTTGGCCAGCAGCTTCTTCACCGCAGGGTTACGTTCATCAAACAGGTGGGCGATGATCCCTGAGTCGCGGTCCAGGCCCAGGGTCAGCTGGGTCAGGTCGTTGGAACCGATGGAGAAGCCGTCGAAGTACTCGAGGAATTCTTCAGCCAGAATGGCGTTGGACGGCAGTTCACACATCATGATCACGCGCAGGCCGTTGTCACCGCGGGCCAGGCCGTTTTCGGCGAGCAGGTCGATAACCTGGCTGGCTTCGCCCAGGGTGCGCACGAACGGCACCATGATCTCGACGTTGGTCAGGCCCATTTCATTGCGCACACGCTTGAGCGCACGGCACTCAAGCTCGAAGCAGTCACGGAACGATTCGCTGATGTAACGCGAGGCCCCACGGAAGCCCAGCATCGGGTTTTCTTCTTCTGGCTCGTAGAGCTTGCCGCCGATCAGGTTGGCGTACTCGTTGGACTTGAAGTCCGACAGGCGCACGATGACCTTTTTCGGGTAGAAAGCCGCAGCCAGGGTGCTGATGCCCTCGACCAGCTTCTCGACATAGAAACCGACCGGGTCGTTGTAGCCGGCGATGCGCTTGTCGACGCTGTCCTTGAGCTCTGGCGGCAGGCCTGCGTAGTTGAGCAAGGCCTTGGGGTGCACGCCGATCATGCGGTTGATGATGAATTCAAGGCGCGCCAGGCCCACCCCTTCGTTGGGCAGTTGGGCGAAGTCGAAGGCGCGGTCGGGGTTGCCAACGTTCATCATGATCTTGAACGGCAGGTCCGGCATGGCGTCGACCGAGTTCTGCTTCACATCGAAGCCCAGCTCACCTTCGAAGATGAAGCCGGTATCGCCCTCGGCGCAGGACACCGTCACGCCAAGGCCGTCCTTGAGGACTTGCGTGGCGTTGCCGCAGCCAACCACAGCCGGGATACCCAGCTCACGGGCGATGATCGCGGCATGGCAGGTGCGCCCGCCACGGTTGGTGACAATGGCGCTGGCGCGCTTCATCACCGGTTCCCAGTCCGGGTCGGTCATGTCCGAGACCAGCACGTCGCCGGGCTGGACCTTGTCCATTTCCGATACGTCGTTGATCACGCGGACCTTGCCGGCACCGATGCGCTGGCCAATGGCGCGGCCCTCGACCAGCACCTTGCCCTTTTCCTTGAGCAGGTAGCGCTCCATGACATTGGCGCTGGCGCGGCTTTTGACCGTTTCAGGGCGAGCCTGAACGATGTAGAGCTGGCCATCGTCACCGTCCTTGGCCCACTCGATGTCCATCGGGCGCCCGTAGTGCTGCTCGATGATCATGGCCTGCTTGGCCAGTTCGTTGACTTCGTCATCGCTCAGGCAGAAGCGCGCGCGCTCGGCGCGGTCCACTTCAACGGTTTTCACCGAGCGGCCGGCCTTGGCTTCTTCGCCATAGACCATCTTGATCGCCTTGCTGCCCAGGTTACGGCGCAGGATGGCCGGGCGCCCGGCCTGCAAGGTTTGCTTGTGTACGTAGAATTCGTCCGGGTTGACCGCACCCTGCACCACGGTTTCACCCAGGCCGTAGGCACCGGTGATGAACACCACGTCACGGAAGCCCGATTCGGTGTCAAGGGTGAACATGACGCCGGCGGTGCCGGTTTCGGAGCGGACCATGCGCTGCACGCCTGCCGACAGGGCGACCAGTTTGTGGTCGAAGCCCTGGTGCACACGGTAGGAAATGGCGCGGTCGTTGAACAGCGAGGCAAACACCTCTTTTGCCGCGCGAATGACGTTGTCGACGCCGCGGATGTTGAGGAAGGTTTCCTGCTGGCCGGCAAAGGAGGCGTCTGGCAGGTCTTCGGCGGTGGCAGAAGAACGCACGGCAACGGCCATGTTGTCGTTGCCGTTGGCCATTTCGGCGAAGGCGGTGCGGATTTCAGCATCCAGGCGCGCTGGGAATTCGGCTTCCATGACCCACTGGCGAATCTGTGCGCCGGTCTTGGCCAGGGCGTTGACGTCATCGACATCCAGCGCGTCGAGCGCGGCGTGGATCTTGTCGTTGAGGCCGCTCTGCTCGAGGAAGTCGCGGTACGCCTGAGCCGTAGTGGCAAAGCCGCCCGGTACCGATACGCCGGCACCGGCAAGATTACTGATCATCTCGCCCAGGGATGCGTTCTTGCCCCCCACATGCTCTACATCATGGACGCCGAGCTTATTGAGGGAAACTACGTACTCAACCAAGGTATCTCTCCACTAACGGTGTTGGATAAGCTCAAGGGCGCCCGCCTGCCTGGCAAGGAGACTGGGCCGGACGCTTGTGGCCTGGACCTGGAAAATAAGTGAGAATGCCGAGCAACCGCGTTCGGCAAACCGAACCTATCATATCCAGAAATATTCAGCAGCTTAAGGCCCCTGGCGCAAATGAAACGATCCGCGTTCTTCATCTCCGACGGTACCGGCATCACTGCAGAGACCTTGGGGCAAAGCTTGCTCGCGCAATTCGAGAGCATTCCGTTCAACAAATTCACCCGCCCGTACATCGATACCCTCGAGAAAGCGCGGGCAATGGTCCAGCAAATCAACGCTGCCGCCGAGCGCGACGGGGTTCGCCCGATCATTTTCGACACCATCGTCAACCAGGACATCCGTGAGGTCATGGCCACCTCGAACGGCTTCATGATCGACATTTTTTCGACGTTTTTATCCCCGTTGGAACAAGAATTGACCGCCCATTCGTCGTATTCGGTGGGCAAGTCGCATTCCATCAGCGGCAACTCCAACTATATGGAGCGCATCGAAGCGGTCAACTTCGCCCTGGATAACGACGACGGCGCCCGCACCCATTATTACGACAAGGCCGACCTTATTCTGGTAGGCGTGTCGCGTTGTGGCAAAACCCCGACGTGCCTGTACATAGCCATGCAGTTCGGCATTCGCGCGGCCAACTACCCGCTGACCGAAGAAGACATGGAGCGCCTGCAATTGCCGGCGGTACTGAAAAAGTACCAGCACAAGCTGTTCGGCCTGACCATCGACGCCGACCGGCTCACCGCCATCCGCCACGAACGCAAGCCCAACAGCCGCTATTCGAGCTTTGCCCAGTGCGAGTTCGAGGTCCGCGAGGTGGAGAACCTGTTCCGCCGCGAGAACATCCCCAATATCAACTCCACGCATTTCTCGGTTGAAGAAATCTCGGCGAAGATTCTTGTCGAGAAAGGCGTGGAACGGCGCTTCAAGTAGGCAGGCCTCAGGGCGCCGCGCAGCCCTGCCGCAGGCCAGGCAAAGCGTGGCCTGCCTCGGACGTGGCGATCACTTGCCGATAGCGGCCCACATACGCCTGGGCCATATGTTGCGCACAAAACCGCTGCACAAAACGTGCGCGGATGCCTGCAGGCGACAACTCGCCCAAGCGGCCAAAGGCTTCAATGGCCGCCCGTTCGTCATCGACGATGAAACCCGTTACCCCGTCATCCACCACTTCGGGTACCGAACCGCAACGAAACGCGATGACCGGCGTCGCGCAGGCCATCGCCTCGATCATCACCAGGCCGAATGGCTCGGGCCAATCGATCGGGAACAACAGCGCACTGGCACCTGACAAGAAGTCCGCTTTTTGCGCCTCGCTGATTTCACCGATGTAGTCGACATGGGGCAGCGCGAACAGCGGCTCGATCTCGCGCCGGAAATAGTCTCGATCGACCTCATCGATCTTGGCCGCAATCTTCAATTGCATGCCACAGGCTTGGGCGATCCGGATCGCCTTGTCCACGCCTTTGCCCGGCGTGATCCGGCCCATGAACGCCAGGTAGGTGCGCGCCTGCTGGCGAGGCACCAGTAGCGTTTCCGGCAGGCCGTGGTAGATGGTACCTACCCAATTGGCCCCAGGCAGCGCCCGGCGCTGCGCGTCCGATATCGATACGAGCGCTGCCTGCTTGAAGCGACCATAGACAGCCTGCTCCTCCCGACACCCTATCGCCCCATGCAGGGTCGAGATGAATGGGGTCCGCTGGCGGCTGAACAGGGCCAGAGGAACATAGCCGGTATGAAAATGGAGAATGTCGAAACGCTCGGCGTTATCGAGCAGATCCTCCAGCATCAGCAGATGCGGCGCGATACAGTCCTCGATGCTACTGTCCAGGCGCAACGCTTCGGGCCAACTGGCCTGCAGGGTGGCGCGGGTGATGGAATCACCGGATGCGAACAGCGTAACCTCATGACCGAGGTCCACCAGCGCATCACTCAAGTAGGACACTACCCGCTCGGTCCCCCCATAGAGTTTCGGCGGTACAGACTCGAATAAAGGTGCTATCTGCGCGATTTTCATGATGACCTCCTGGCTACAGTGGTGTCCGGCTCAACCCTGGGCGCACTGCGCGGCAAGTGCCCTCTTCGAGCCATTTGGCGATATGCCCGGCTACGGCTATGGCGCCATCAGTGCCGAAGCGGGGAATCAACCCCGTCGCGGCACCCGCCTGCACCTCGCCAAGTCGGCGGATCGCCACACCCAGCGACGTGACCAGGCGTGAAAAACCGTCAGCGGTGGCGAACGAAGTCATGGTTCGCTGCAACGTTTCGAGGCACTGCAGTTCAGGGGCGAAGTAATCGACCTTGTGCCCCAATGCAGGCCAGTCAAGGTACGCATCCACACAACCCGCCTCGCGCAGCAATTGCAGTTGCTGGCCTTGGGACGCATTAGCCGGAGGGAGCCACAGCGTTGGCGCCCCATAGGCTGCTGCTTCGAAGATGTTCCCAAGCCCAGGGGTGCATAGCGCGAACTCGCAGCGTTGCAGGTGCTCGGCGATCTGCGCAGGTGTTTGGGTTTGTGCCTTGGCCACTCGCCCAGAGGTTGCCTGACTGGTCGCGACGGTCAATTGCGTGCCCGCAGGCAGCACGTTGCCCACAGCCTGCACGAGGCGCTCGGCGTACTGATCGAGCACCGCACCATTCATGTATGGATTTTTCAAGCCACCCAAATTGACCAGAACCCGACCTTTGCTACGTTCAACGCCAACCGTACTTGGGGCCGAAACCAACGGCGGCACGACCTGCACTGCATCAGCACAGGCCAGCATCGCCAGGCGCTCCCTGACACCCATGAAGTCCTGTGCAAGGTACAGCGCCATGGGGTGGCTCATGATTCGGCAGAGCTGGCCCCAGTGCTCTCCTTTGCCCCAGAACCACAGCAGCGCATCGTAGAAGACAACCCGTCTGCCCATTTCCAGTGCCAACAGGGCCAGCTCAGTATCCATGGCGGTCACCAATACATCGCAAGACGCGATGGCTTGGCGCCAGCTTGGCCCGGCTTCCGGGCTGAGGGTGTGCATGCTGTGAAAAAGCCTGCGCTCCTGCAACTCGCCCGAGTGGCAACTGCCTGCAAAGGAAAGCTCGCCGAGCCCCGCCAGATGAGGGGCTATCGCGCTGATCGCGGCAGCCGGGCCAAACCCGAAGGGCTGCGCGTTCAGCAACAAGCGAAAAGGTCGATTGGGCATGATGCTCCACCTGGAGGAAAGTTGATGCCCACAACTCGACCGCATCGTCGAAACACACTGGCTTGAGCGCAGTTAAAGGCAGAACTCAAGGGGCTGTCACCTGACAGAGTTACCAGGCGTTGTTCAATCCCGAGTATCTGCGTGATGCAACTCCCACGCCCACGCACGGTCGGAACGCCGGCGCTGGCGCCTACCAGAGGTGCGTCATACAATCGCGCGCCACGAAATTCACAAGGAGGTGTTGCATGTCGAGTTTGATGAAGGGTGCCGCAGTGGGCGCTCTTGCCGGTTTGGCCATTCCTGTAGCGGGGCTGTCCGGGCTGGCCACCGCAGGGCTGGGTCTGGCGATGCTGCTGGCGCTGTTCGATGTTGGCCCGGCGAAAATGCCCTACGCTTCGCTATGGCAACTGCTGACCAGCGGCACCATGCTGGCGCTGATTATCGCGGCGGCCATTTTCACCGTGGCGTTCCGGTTTCTTGCCAAGCTGCAGGTACAAAGCAAGGCGCTGGTCGCCCGCATCAATGCCAGTGAAGGGTTGGCGCTGGACGCCGGGCACCTGCTGGGCTATCCGTCGCCGGGCTTTCTGGTGTTCGATCCGCAAAACCGCAAAGTGGCCGTCTGCTCGCTGATCGACGACAGCTACCGCATTCATGATTACTCCTGGGTTATCAGCTGGCGGGTGACCTGGCGCGAATCCGAAAGTATGGAAATGGGCGGCGGCACCCGCCCGGTCAATGGCACCGGCATGAGCGCCCCGAGCTTCGAACGCACCGTGCGGCTCAAGGATTTCGCCATCGAACTGACCGTGGCCGACCCCAACCAGCCACTGCTCAAGTTCCCGATGAGCCGCAAGGCGACGCATGTCTGGACTGCGCGGCTAGCAGCGTTTTTCAACTGACGCAGGCACCGGGGTGGTTTGGCATTTCAAGCAAGGCCTTTGCTGTGTCCGGGGATATTCTATGGTTTCGGGCAAGTCGCTTTTGATTGTGTAGGAGCGGCCTTGTGTCGCGAAAGGGCTGCGAAGCAGCCCC
>NZ_JABWRG010000128.1:0-12388 GCF_014268825.1 Pseudomonas sp. SWRI51
TCGGCAGTGCCCAGCAACGGCAGCTCGGCCACGGCTTGCTCAGGCTGGGCGACGATGCCCTGCAACAGGTTGGTGAAGTGCTCGGCCATGCGCTCGATGGTCGCGCGATCGAACAGGTCGGTGGCATACACTAGCGACGCCAGCATGCCGTCCTCACTCTCGAACATGTCCAAGGTGAGGTCGAACTGGGCGATACCGGTATCCCACTGCAGCCCTTCCACGCTCAACTCATGCACCTGCTGCGCACCTTGGAACCGCGGAGCGTCGCTCTGGTAGTTGAACAGCACCTGGAACAACGGGGTGTGGCTCAGGTTACGCTCAGGCGCCAACGCTTCGACCAGTTGCTCGAACGGCAGGTCCTGATGGGCCTGTGCTTGCAGCGCGGCGTGCCGTACCTGGCCAAGCAGCTCAAGGAAGGTCGCCTGAGGTGCGAACTCGGCCTTGAGCACCTGAGTGTTGACGAAGAAGCCGATCAACCCCTCGGTGCAGGCGTGGTTACGGTTGGCGACAGGCACACCCACCCGAATATCGGTCTGGCCACTGTAGCGATGCAGCAGCGTCTGATAGGCCGCCAGCAGTAGCATGAACAGCGTCACACCGTGCTCGCGAGCCAACTCACGCAACCCCTGTTGCAACGGTGCAGGCAGCACCAATGTCAAGCTCGCCCCTGCCTGGCTGCGCAGCGCCGGGCGGGCGCGATCAAGCGCCAGGTCCAGCACAGGCTGCGTACTGCCCAACTGCTGCAGCCAATACGCTAATTGCCGTTCCCGCTCACCATCGTCCATCCACTGACGCTGCCAGACGGCGTAGTCGGCGTACTGGAACGCGAGCTCAGGCAGGTTGGCCGCACGCGCCTGGCTGAAGGCGTCATACAGGGCAACCAGCTCGTCAACCATCACCTGCATCGACACTCCGTCACTCACGATGTGATGCATTACCAGCACCAGTACATGCGAGTGGGCCTCTACACGCAGCAATTCTGCCCGCAGCAACGGCCCCTGCTGCAAATCGAACGGCTGGCGCACTTGTTGCTCGATACGTGCCAGCAGGTAAGCCTCATCGACTTCGGCCACTACTTGAACAGGCAGCTCGAAGGCGAACGGCGCCTGCACCACTTGCTCGGTGCGCCCGTCCTGATGGACGAACACACTGCGCAGTGTCTCGTGGCGGGCGATGAGGTGCTCGAAAGCCTTGCGCAGCGCTTCTGGCTGCAAGGGGCCACGCAGGCGCAGGGCGACCGGGATGTGATAGGCGGCGCTGTCCGGCGCCAGTTGCCAGAGGAACCACTGCCGCTCTTGGGCGTAGGACAATGCCAAGGCCTGGGTACGGTCGGCGACAGTGATGGAAGGCACCGCAGTGACCGCGCCGCCCTGCAACTGAGCGCAGAATGCCTGCAAAGTGGCATGTTCGAACAAGGTGCGCAGAGCGACCTCGACCTGCAGCACATGCCGCACGCGTGCAACCGCCTGGGTCGCCAGCAACGAGTGTCCGCCAAGTTCGAAGAAGTGGTCGTTCATTCCTACCTGGGGCAGCTTGAGCACTTCAGCCCAGATCGTCGCCACGGTTTGTTCCAACACGCTGCGCGGCGCCACGTAGGCGTCCAGGGGCTGGCCGGCCTGTGGCTGCGGCAGCGCTTTGCGGTCGAGCTTGCCGTTAGGGGTCAGCGGCATGGCGTCGAGCACAACCAGGTGGGATGGGACCATATAGTCGGGAAGCAGCGCTCGCAGGCTGGCTTTGAGAGCGTCGCACCAGGCCGCATCGGCCTGTGCCGGATGAAGCGCGACAACGTAGGCCACCAACTGCTGGCCACTGGCCCCTGGCCGCGCCACCACTGCGGCATCGCGCACCTCAGCCTCGGCCAGCAAGCGCGACTCGACTTCACCCAACTCGACCCGGAAGCCGCGGATCTTCACCTGGTTGTCCACCCGGCCCTGGTAGTCGAACACCCCATCGGCCCGCTCGCGGACCAGGTCGCCACTGCGGTAGATCCGCGCCCCCGGCGCCCCATAGGGGTCGGGCACGAAGCGCTCGGCAGTCATGCCGGGGCGGTCCAGGTAGCCACGGGCAAGGCCATGCCCACCCAGATACAACTCGCCTTGCACGCCTGCCGGCAGCAGGCTCAGGTCGGCACTCAGCACATAGGTGCACCGGTCGCCGATACGGGTGCCGATCGGTGCATAGGCGGCGCCACAGTCGGTGTGACGATCAGCCTTCCAGATCAGCGGCGTGACCACCGTCTCGGTCGGCCCATAGCCGTTGATGATGTGCTGCGGCGCGAGGGCAGCATGCACCCGCTCGTAGCTGTCACGCGGCACCGCATCCCCGCCGAAGCAGTAAATCCGCGCACTGGGCGCCTCACCGTGCAGCTCGACGTGCTCGGCCATCTGTAACAGGTAGGCAGGCGGGAACGCCGCTACGGTCACCCCGTGCTCACACATCCGCGCACAAGTCTGGCCGGGCTCCCACAAGCTGTCGTCGCGCACCAGCAGACGGCTGCCGTGGGTCAGCGCAGTCAGCCAGCGCTCGTGGGCACCGTCGAAGGCGAACGACATGAAGTGCAGCTCACAGTCGTCTTCGCTCATCGCGTACCGTTGGCCGATGGCTTCGCAGTGCATCGCCAACGGGCCATGCTCGACGCACACCCCCTTGGGCTTGCCGGTGGAGCCGGAGGTGTAGATCACATACGCCAGGCTCTGCGCGTGCACCACCACCTGCGGCGCATACAGCGGGTGGGCGGCAAGGTCCAGGGTGTCGAGCTGCAGGGTCGCCAGGGTCGCCGGCAGCGGCAGTTGCCCACGCAGGGTCGAGTCGGTGAGCAGCAGGGCAATGCCTGAGTCTTCCATCAGGTAGGCCAGGCGCTCGGCCGGGTAGCTGGCGTCCAGCGGCACATAGGCGCCACCGGCCTTGAGCACGGCGAGCAAGGCGACAAGCACCTGCGGCCCACGCGGCAGCGCCACGCCAACGCGAATCTCGCCGCCAACGCCCTCCTCGATCAGGCGCCAGGCCAGCTGGTTGGCTTGCTGGTCCAGGCTGGCGAAGCTCAGTTGCTGATCGGCGAAAAACACCGCTGGGGCCTCGGGCCGCCGCGCGGCCTGCTGGGCAATACGCTGGTGCACCAGCAGCCCGTCCTGCCAGGGCTGCGGCGCATTGGCCAGGGCCAAGGCACTGCGTTGCTGCGCATCGAGCAAGGCCAGGTTGCCAAGGGCCGCGGCAGGCGCCTGACTGAACTGTTCCATCAGCCCCAGCAATTGCTGGTCCAGGCGCTCGATGCCCGCGGTGTCGAACTGTTCACGCATGAAGCTGTAGTGCAGCTCGAGCGTTGCGCCCATGTTGACGCCCAGGGTGAGCGGATAGTTGGTCTGCTCGCGGCTGTCGACCGTGCCGAACTGCAACTCCTGCGGAGCGCCACGCTCCAGCGCTTCAGCCACCGGGTAATTCTCGAATACCAGCAGGCTATCGAACAAGGCATCGCCGCCCTGCCCGGCCCAGCGCTGAATCTCGAACAGCGGGGTGTGCTCGTGCTCGCGCAGCTCAAGGTTCAGGGCCTGGACCCGTTGCAACCAGTCGGCCACCGACTGCGCCGGTTGCGGGCTGGCGATCACCGGCAGAGTATTGATGAACAGGCCGATCTGCTGCTCGATACCGGCCAGCTCCATCGGGCGCCCCGCCACTGTCGCACCGAAGGCCACCGCAGGCTGCCCGGTGTAGCGCTGCAACAGCAACAGCCACGCCGCTTGCAGCACGGTGTTGAGGGTGACTTTCTGCTGCCGGGCAAACGCCTCCAGGCGCTGGGTGCGCTCAGCGTCTACCTGCCGCACATGGTTTGCGTAGCCGCTGCCAGGTGCGCTCTGCAGGCTTTGCGCCAGTCGGGTAGGCGCCTCCAGCAGGGCTAGCCGCTCACGCCAGAACGCCTCGCTGAGCGCCGGGTCCTGACGCTGCAGCCAGTCGATATAGTCGCGGTAGCGCCCGGTGTGCGCCGGAGGGTGCCCGGCGTAATGCTGCAGCACCTCGCCCATCAACTGCGAATTGCTCCAGCCATCCATGAGGATGTGGTGGTTGGTGTAGATCAACTCGAAACCCTGCTCACCGGTGCGCACCACCGTCATGCGCAACAGCGGCGCCTGGCGCAGGTCGAAACCACGCGCACGCTCGGCCTCCGCCAGGGCATCCAGGCGCGCGTCCAGGTCGGCCTCGGCATGCCAATCCAGGTACTCGAACGGCACCTCAACCTGACGCTGAACCACCTGTAGCGGCTGGCCGATATCGCCTTCCCAGACAAAACGGCTGCGCAGGATCGGCTGTGCATCGGCAGCAGCCTGCCAGGCACTGCGAAAACGCTCGACCTGCAAGCCTTGCACGGTCACCCGCATCTGGTTGACGTAGTCGCCGTTGCCTTCGCCATAAAGGCTGTGGAACAGCATGCCTTGCTGCATCGGCGAGAGCGGGTAAAGGTCTTCGATTGCCCGCGGGTCATCCAGCAGCAGGTCAAGGCGCGCCTGATCCAGCCCGGCCAACGGGAAGTCGGCAGGCGTGGCCCCGGCATTGCGCGGGTCGCAGCAGTGGCCGATCAGCGCCTTGAGTTCGCGCGCGTAGTCATCGGCCAGGGCCTGCACGGTGGCGTCGTCGAACATCTCGTAGCTGAACGTCCAGCCGATCGCCAGCTCCCCGCCATAGACCTGGCCGTTGAGGGTCAGCCAGTTGCCCAGCGGCGCATCCGGGCTTTGTTCCTCGCCACGCGCCTCGCCGGACGGCAGCCACAGTGCACCGTGTTCGGTATCGAAGCTGCCATCGAACTGGCCCAGGTAGTTGAAAGTGATGCGCGGTGTGGGCAAAGCCGCCAGGCTGGCCTGCACCGAGGCATCACCGAGGTGACGCAGGATGCCGTAGCCAATGCCCTTGGCAGGCACTGCCCGCAACTGCTCCTTGACCGACTTGATCGAGCCGGCCAGGTCCGCCGCCGGGGTCAGTACCAGCGGGAACAAGGTGGTGAACCAGCCCACGGTGCGGGTCAGGTCGACGTCCTCGAAGAGTTCTTCGCGGCCATGCCCTTCGAGCTGGACAAGCGCCGTAGACTGCGCGCTCCAGCGGCATATCACCCGGGCCAGGGCGGCCAGCAGCAGGTCATTGACCTGGGTGCGGTAGGCCGCAGGCGCCTGCTGCAGCAATTGCCGCGTCAGCTCGCTGTCCAGGCGCGTGTACAGGCTGCGGGCATGGCGATTGCGCTGCCCTCCGGCAGGGTTTGCGCACGGCAGGCCTGGCGCAGCACCGGCCAGCTGCGCCTGCCACCAGGCCAGTTCGGCGGCCATGGCCGGGCTGCGCGCATAGGTTTCAAGGCGCTCGGCCCAGGCCTTGTAGGCCGTGGTTTTACCCGGCAGCTGCAGCGGCTGCTGCGCACCCAGCTGGGTATAGGCCTGCTGCAGGTCTTCGAACAGCACCCGCCAGGAGACCCCGTCTACGACCAGGTGGTGAATCACCAGCAACAAGCGCTGACTGCCATCGGCCATGTCCACCAACACGGCGCGCAGCAGCGAGCCGTCCAGTTGCAGGCTGGTTTGCGCCGCCTCGCACAAGGCCTGCAGCGCCGCCTCGTCGGCGGCCTGGCGTTGCCACAGCAGGCCGCTGGCGGTGTCTGGCTGCGCGTGGCACGCCTGCCATTGGCCTTGTTCCCGGCTAAAGCGCAGGCGCAAGGCATCGTGATGGTTCACTACCACTTGCAGGGCCGCTTCGAGGGTGGTCGCATGCAGCGCAGCCGTTGGCCGCAGCAGCACCGACTGGTTCCAGTGATGGGCCTGTTCGCTCACCTCGGCAAAGAACCACTGCTGCACCGGCAACAGCGGCATGCCGCCCTGCACCGGGCCCTGGTCGATGCGCTGAATACCGTCGTCCTCACGCGCCACCCGCGCCAGGCTCTGCACGGTCTGGTGCTGGAACAACTGCTTGGGCGTGAAGTGGATACCGGCCTGACGGGCGCGGCTGACCACCTGGATGGAAATGATCGAGTCGCCGCCCAGCTCGAAGAAGTTATCACCCAGGCCGACGCGCTCCAGGCGCAGGACATCCGCCCATACGGCGGCGATACGTTGTTCGATGGCCGTTTGCGGGGCGATGTAGGCCTGTTGCAACAGGCTGGCGTCCGGCGCCGGCAAGGCGCGCCGGTCCAGCTTGCCGTTGGCGGTCAATGGCATGCGCTCAAGCAGCAGCAGGTGCGCCGGCACCATGTACTCCGGCAGGTCCTCGCGCAGCCCGGCCTTGAGCGTTTCACGCCAGGCCGCTTGTTCCTGCACCGGTTGCGCAGGCACCACGTAGGCGACCAGTTGCGTGCCGCTCGCCCCGTCATGGGCCAGCACCACCGCTTCACGCACCTGCGACAAGGCCTGCAGGCGCGCCTGGATTTCACCCAGCTCGATGCGGAAACCACGGATTTTCACCTGGTGGTCCATGCGCCCGACATATTCGATCACGCCATCGGCACGCCAGCGTGCCAGGTCTCCGCTGCGGTACAGCCGCGCCCCCGCGGCGCCGAACGGGTCAGGGATGAACCGCGTGGCGCTGAGGTCGGCACGGTTCAGGTAACCCCGTGCCAAACCTTCACGGCCTACATACAGCTCACCGATGCAGCCCGCCGCCACCGGGTTGAGGTCGCCGTCCAGCACGTACAGGCTCTGGTCCGGAATCGGCACGCCAATCGGGCTTGAGGCGCCCTGCTCCAGGTCGGCCAGGGACAGCGGCCGGTAGGTCACGTGCACCGTGGTTTCGGTGATGCCATACATATTCACCAACTGCGGGGCACGGTCGCCAAAGCGCTCGAACCACGGTTTCAGGCTTGCCACCTCCAGCGCCTCGCCGCCAAACACCACGTAGCGCAGGTGCTGATCGCCGCGTGCGCCCTCGGCACAGGCCACCTGCATGAGCTGGCGGAACGCCGAGGGTGTCTGGTTGAGCACGGTGACACGCTGCTCGCACAGCAGTTGGTAGAACGCCTCTGGCGAGCGGCTGACATCCTGCGGCACCACTACCAGTCGCCCGCCGTGCAGCAAGGCGCCAAACAGCTCCCACACCGAGAAGTCGAAGGCGTAGGAGTGGAACAGCGTCCAGCAGTCCTGCGGGCCAAAGCCGAACCAGCCCTCGGTGGCCTCGAACAGGCGCAGTACGTTGCGGTGCGCAAGCAAGGTGCCTTTGGGCTTGCCGGTGGAGCCGGAGGTATAGATGACGTAGGCCAGGTTATCCAGGCTCACCTCGACGGCCGGGTTGTGCTCGGCAAAGTCGCGGTAGTTGCCTGCCAGGTCCAGCAGGCGCACATCATCAGGCAGCTCCAGGCCGAGGTCGCCCTGTCCCAGCAGCAGCTTCAGGCCACTGTCCTCGACCATGTAGTGCAGGCGCTCCGACGGGTACGCCGGGTCCAGCGGCACATAGGCGCCACCGGCCTTGAGGATGGCCAGCAGGCCTACCACCAGTTCCAGCGAGCGCGGCGCCGCCAGCCCGACCAGCACGTCGGCGCCGACGTCTTGGTCGATCAAGGCATGGGCCAGGCGGTTGGCCTGGCGGTTGAGTTCGCCGTAGCTCAGTTGCCGACCCTCGCAGACTACAGCCGTGACATCCGGGGTGCGCGCGGCCTGGGCCTCGATCAGACGGTGCAGCGGCAAGGTTGGAGTGAAGCTTGCCGGGTTGGCGTTCCAGGCGTGCAGCGTGTGCGTGCGCTCATCTGGTGACAGCATCGGCAGCTCGCTGACCCGGGCCTGCGGCGCGGCAACGATGCCCTGCAGCAAATTGTGCCAGTGCGCGGCAATGCGCTCGGCGGTGGCTTGGTCGAAGAGGTCGGTGGCGTAGGTCAACGTGGCCCACAGTTGGCCTTGCGCCTCGTGGGTATCGAGCATCAGGTCGAATTGCGCGGTATGGCTCTGCCAGTTCAGCGCCTCGACCGCCAAGCCCGGCAGCTGATGCGCCTGCTGGGTTTCGCCGCGGTGCACCTGATGGTTGAACAGCACCTGGAACAGCGGGCTATGGCTGAGGTTGCGTTCCGGCGCCAGTGCCTCGACCAGTTGCTCGAACGGCAAATCCTGATGCTCCTGCGCCCCCAGCGCGGCCTCTTTGGCCTGCTGCAGCAGGTCGCTGAACGGCGCCTGGCCATCGACCTCGACGCCGAGCACCTGGGTATTGACGAAGAACCCGATCAGGCGCTCGGTTTCGGCACGGTTGCGGTTGCCGATGGGCACCCCGACCCGAATGTCGCGCTGGCGGCTGTAGCGGTGCAGCAACGCCTGGAAGGACGCCAGCAGCACCATATACAAGGTAGCGCCATACTGGCGCGCCACCGCTTGCAAGCCTTGACTCAACTCGCCGGGCAGCTCGATGTCCAGGCGCGCGCCGGCAAAACTCTGCTGCGCCGGGCGTGGCCGATCCAGGGGCAACTCCAGCAGCGGTTGCTCGCCACCAAGGCGGGCGGTCCAGTAAGCCAGCTGGCGCTCGCGCTCGCCGGCCTCCATCCATTGGCGCTGCCACAACGCATAGTCGGCGTACTGGATCGGTAAGGCCGGCAGTTGCGGTTGCTCACCGAGCGCGAACGCGGCATAGCAGGTGATCAGTTCCTCGACCATCAGTTGCATCGAGGCACCATCTGAAATGATGTGGTGCTGGGTCAACACCAGTACATGGTCGTTGGCATCCAATTGCAGCAGCCGCGCACGCAGCAGTGGCCCCTGGCTTAGGTCGAAGAGTTCGGCAATCTCGCCCTCCACCGCCTGCGTGAGCTGCCCCTCATCCGCCAGCGGCTGTACCGGGATCGGCAAGGCAAACGGCGCCTTGATCTGCTGCTGCAACTGGCCCTGCGCCTCCACGAACACCGTGCGCAGCACCTCGTGACGCTCGATCAGCGTGGCGAAGCTCTGCTGCAGCGCGGCCAGGTCCAAGGCGCCGCGCAAGCGCAGCGCCTTGGGGATGTGATACGCCGCGCTGTCCGGCTCGAGGTTCCAGAGAAACCACTGACGCTCCTGGGCATACGACAACCGAAGGGGCTCGTCGCCATCGCGCCGGAAAATCGGCGCGATGCCATAGAGGTTGACCCCCTTCTGACTCAGCAGAATCGCCAAGGCTTTGCGCTTCTCGGAAGAAAGCGCACTTACCGATTCGATTAGTTGCTGCATGCCGTGTCCTCACTAGGAAATCAGTTTTTCAAGATCATCGGCAGTTAGACGATTGAGGTCCTCCAAGGATTTAGCCAAAACATCGTGCAGCGGATCGAGCTCAGGTTGCAGGGCCTGCAAAGCCTCGCAGAAGTCCGCCAGGTCGCGGGCCAGGAACAGGGCCTTGACCGGCACTTCATGGCCGAGCGCCTCACGCAGGCGCAGCACCACCTGGGTGGCCAGCAAAGAATGGCCGCCAAGCTCGAAGAAGTTGTCGTTCAAGCCCACCTGGTCGAGCTCAAGCACCTGCGCCCACAGGGCCGCCACCTGCACTTCGAGGTCGCTGGTCGGCGCCACATAAGCCTGTTGCAACAAGCTGGCATCCGGCGCCGGCAAGGCGCGCCGGTCCAGCTTGCCGTTGGCGGTCAACGGCATGCGCTCAAGCAGCAGCAGGTGCGCCGGCACCATGTACTCCGGCAGATCTTCACGCAGCCCGGCCTTGAGCGTTTCACGCCAGGCCGCTTGTTCCTGCACCGGTTGCGCAGGCACCACGTAGGCGACCAGTTGCGTGCCGCTCGCCCCGTCATGGGCCAGCACCACCGCTTCACGCACCTGCGACAAGGCCTGCAGGCGCGCCTGGATTTCACCCAGCTCGATGCGGAAACCACGGATTTTCACCTGGTGGTCCATGCGCCCGACATATTCGATCACGCCATCGGCACGCCAGCGTGCCAGGTCTCCGCTGCGGTACAGCCGCGCCCCCGCGGCGCCGAACGGGTCAGGGATGAACCGCGTGGCGCTGAGGTCGGCACGGTTCAGGTAACCCCGTGCCAAACCTTCACGGCCTACATACAGCTCACCGATGCAGCCCGCCGCCACCGGGTTGAGGTCGCCGTCCAGCACGTACAGGCTCTGGTCCGGAATCGGCACGCCAATCGGGCTTGAGGCGCCCTGCTCCAGGTCGGCCAGGGACAGCGGCCGGTAGGTCACGTGCACCGTGGTTTCGGTGATGCCATACATATTCACCAACTGCGGGGCACGGTCGCCAAAGCGCTCGAACCACGGTTTCAGGCTTGCCACCTCCAGCGCCTCGCCGCCAAACACCACGTAGCGCAGGTGCTGATCGCCGCGTGCGCCCTCGGCACAGGCCACCTGCATGAGCTGGCGGAACGCCGAGGGTGTCTGGTTGAGCACGGTGACACGCTGCTCGCACAGCAGTTGGTAGAACGCCTCTGGCGAGCGGCTGACATCCTGCGGCACCACTACCAGTCGCCCGCCGTGCAGCAAGGCGCCAAACAGCTCCCACACCGAGAAGTCGAAGGCGTAGGAGTGGAACAGCGTCCAGCAGTCCTGCGGGCCAAAGCCGAACCAGCCCTCGGTGGCCTCGAACAGGCGCAGTACGTTGCGGTGCGCAAGCAAGGTGCCTTTGGGCTTGCCGGTGGAGCCGGAGGTATAGATGACGTAGGCCAGGTTATCCAGGCTCACCTCGACGGCCGGGTTGTGCTCGGCAAAGTCGCGGTAGTTGCCTGCCAGGTCCAGCAGGCGCACATCATCAGGCAGCTCCAGGCCGAGGTCGCCCTGTCCCAGCAGCAGCTTCAGGCCACTGTCCTCGACCATGTAGTGCAGGCGCTCCGACGGGTACGCCGGGTCCAGCGGCACATAGGCGCCACCGGCCTTGAGGATGGCCAGCAGGCCTACCACCAGTTCCAGCGAGCGCGGCGCCGCCAGCCCGACCAGCACGTCGGCGCCGACGTCTTGGTCGATCAAGGCATGGGCCAGGCGGTTGGCCTGGCGGTTGAGTTCGCCGTAGCTCAGTTGCCGACCCTCGCAGACTACAGCCGTGACATCCGGGGTGCGCGCGGCCTGGGCCTCGATCAGACGGTGCAGCGGCAAGGTTGGAGTGAAGCTTGCCGGGTTGGCGTTCCAGGCATTCACAGCGGCCTGACGTTGCTCGCCATCAAGCAGTTGCAAGGTTTCGACCGGTGCTTGCGCACCCTGCTCGAGCATCTGCAGCAACAGATGCTGCAACTGCTGGGCAATCTGCTCGATGATCGCAGCGCTGAAGGCCTGGCAGTCGTAGCTGTAACGCAGCGACAGGCTGTCTTCCAAGCCGACTACCAAGGTCAGCGGGTAGTTGCTCTGCTCCTGGGTGTGAACCTGACCAAAACGCAGACCGGACGGCGCGCCACGCTCCAGGGCTTCGGCCACGGGGTAGTTCTCGAACACCAGCAGGCTGTCGAACAGCGCATCCCCGCCCTGTCCGGCCCAACGCTGGATATCGAACAACGGCGTGTGCTCGTGCTCGCGGATACCCACGTTGAGGGCCTGCAGGCTGTCCAGCCAGGCGCCCAGGCGTTGCCCGGCCACCACCGGCACGATCACCGGCAATGTGTTGATGAACAGGCCGATCTGTTGCTCGATGCCGGCAAGTTCAGCCGGACGCCCGGCCACCGTGGCGCCGAACGCCACGCACTCCTGGCCGACACGTCGTTGCAGCAACAAGGCCCAGGCACCTTGCACCAAGGTGTTGACGGTGATTTTGCAAGCACGGGCAAAGTGCCCGAGGCGCGCGGTGGTGGCGGCATCGATCAGCAGGCCGTGCTCGGCGTAACCGGCCTGGCCGTGATGCTGGCAGGTGCTGGCCAGGCGCGTCGGTTGTTCCAGCGTGGCCAGTTGCTCGCGCCAGAACGCTTCGCTCAGCACGCGGTCCTGGCGTTGCAGCCAGCCGATATAGTCGCTGAAGCGGCCGACAGGCGCCGCAGGCTGCTCCCCGCTGTAGCGCTGCAACACCTCGGCCAGCAACTGGGCGTTGCTCCAGCCGTCCATGAGGATGTGGTGGCTGGTGTAGATCAGCACGTGGCGATCATCGCCGGTACGTACCAGCAGCAGGCGCAGCAACGGCGCTTGCTGCATGTCGAAGCCACGCGCGCGTTCATCGGCGGCCAGTGTGGTGATGGCCTGGGTGCAGTCGCGACGTTCGCGCCAGTCCAGTTCGCGCAGGGCCACCGATGCCTGGCGCCGCACCACTTGCACGGGCTGGGCCTGTTCGGCAGACCAGACGAAGGTGCAGCGCAGGCTGTTATGGGCCTGGATCACGGCATTCCAGGCGGCCTCGAAGCGCGCTACCTGCAAACCTTGAACCTCGACTTGCATCTGGTTGATGTAGTCGCCCGTGGCATCGCCAAAGCTTGAGTGGAACAGCATGCCCTGCTGCATGGGCGACAACGGGTAGATGTCTTCGATGTCAGCCACCGCCACCGGCAATGCAT
>NZ_JABWRG010000129.1:0-12269 GCF_014268825.1 Pseudomonas sp. SWRI51
GGGCTGCGCAGCAGCCCTGAAAACCCAAGGGGCTGCTACGCAGCCCAACGCGGGGCAAGCCCGCTCGCCACCAGGATATGTCTGGCGGGAACAGGCTTGTACAAAACCATAGAATCTCCCACCAGGAGCGGCGTTGCTTTTGATTTTTGTGGGAGCTGGCGACAGCCTGCGATGAGGCCCTTGCAGGCCTCAGCGCAGCGCGTAATCCAC
This sequence comes from Pseudomonas sp. SWRI51, assembly GCF_014268825.1. Taxonomy (NCBI): domain Bacteria; kingdom Pseudomonadati; phylum Pseudomonadota; class Gammaproteobacteria; order Pseudomonadales; family Pseudomonadaceae; genus Pseudomonas; species Pseudomonas sp. SWRI51. Next base: position 211 of record NZ_JABWRG010000129.1, read on the forward strand.
CACCACACCGACAAACACCAACAGCCCCGCCCAGTGGTTGTGCAGGAAGGCCTTGAAGCATGATTCGCGGTCCAGCTTGCGCGTCGACCAGAACTCCCAGGCAAAGCACGCCGCCGCCCCCAGCAGGCCCAGGTGGAACCAGCCACCCAGCTCGAAGCGGTTGCCGGCCAGCAGCAGGCAGCCCAACGACAGCATCTGCAAGGTCAGGATGATCACCCGGTCCGCCTCACCGAACAGAATTGCCGTCGACTTGACCCCGATTTTCAGGTCGTCATCGCGGTCGACCATGGCGTAGTAGGTGTCATAACCCACCGTCCACAGCAGGTTGGCGATGTACAGCAGCCAGGCGCTGGCCACCACTGTGCCGCCGGCCGCCGTGAAGGCCATCGGAATACCCCACGAATACGCAGCGCCCAGCACCACCTGCGGGTAATAGGTGTAGCGCTTCATGAACGGGTAGCAGAACGCCAGCGCCACCGCGCCGAATGACAGCCACACTGTGGCTGCATTGGTGCATAGCACCAGCACAAAGCTCACCGCCACCAGCACGGCGAACAGCGCCAGTGCCTCACGGGGTTTGACCCGGCCGCTGGCCAATGGCCGGTCGGCGGTCCGCTTGACGTGGCCGTCGACCTTGCGATCGGCGTAGTCATTGATGCAGCAGCCTGCGGCGCGCATCAGCACCACGCCCAGGCCAAAAATCAGCACGTTGGCCAGCGTCGGCGAGCCGTTGCCGGCAATCCACACCGCTGAAAGCGTTGGCCACAGCAGCAGGTAGATGCCGATCGGGCGGTCCATGCGGCTCAACTGGACGAAGTCCCAGGCACGCGGGTGCAGGCGGTTGAGCGACTTGAGCAATTGCACGTACATCAGCGGTTATCCTCCTTGTCCGCCTGCCACAGCGCCGGCAGAAACACCTCGGCGACCAGCAGGTCGAGCCCGCCACGTTCAAAGCGCGAGCGGCGCCCCCACAGGCCTGCGTGGGCGCTGCCGGCTGGCAGCCATGCCTGAGGATAAGCGCAAGCTTCGAGCGGGTGCCGGACGAACGCCTGGTCGCAGAACAGCAGCTCGCCCAGCGACCGGCTGCCCAAGGTTTCGAGGTCGAGGCCGCCGCGTTGCAGCACACTGCGCCCGGCCACACTGCGGGCAAATACCCAAGGCTGGCCGTGGCCGCGCAGGTACACCTCGCGTACCCAGCCTTCCTCCCCAGGCGCCAGGCCCAGCGCTGCGCATTCGTCGTCGCGCAGTGGCTGCCAGCCCTCGAACAGGGGCGTCACGCTGAAATGGTCATGGGACAGGGCGGTGAGCCGACGGGTCAGGGAACCTTCGTCGAACAGCCAGCCGAGAGTGTGCTGGTCGAGGTGGCTCGCCAGCTGCGGATACGCCAGCCACGCGACAGCGGCTGCTTGCGGGGTTTCGTACGGCACGTCGGTATGCTTGTTACTGCCAGAGAGGCGGCGAGCTTAGCATGATTGCCCCGGCGGCCTGCATACAGTACAAAGCCCCGACGAGATTGCGCGGTTGCCTCATCGCTGCGCCCACGCAGAAAGCATTGAGCGTGGGAAATCACCCAGCCCTTGCAGGCTGCGCTGCGTGGGAGCGGGCTTGCCCCGCGATGAGGCCATCAGCCGCAACATGAACCCTGCCTGACCGAGGACCCCCCTGATGAAAAAGTGGCAATGTATTGTCTGTGGCCTGATCTACGACGAAGCCGAAGGCTGGCCCGATGACGGCATCGCCCCCGGCACCCGCTGGGAAGACGTACCAGAAGACTGGCTGTGCCCGGACTGCGGCGTCGGCAAGAGCGATTTCGAAATGATCGCCATCGGCTGATCACACCCCTGCACTGAACGAGGAAAGCACGACATGACGTCCCCTGTGGTGATCATCGGCACCGGCCTTGCCGGCTATAACCTGGCCCGCGAGTTTCGCAAGCTCGACAGCGAAACCCCGCTGCTGCTGATGACTGCTGACGACGGCCGTTCCTACTCCAAGCCCATGCTCTCCACCGGTTTTGCCAAGCAAAAGGACGCCGATGGCCTGTGCATGGCCGAACCCGGTGCCATGGCCGAGCAGCTCAAGGCCCAGATCCGCACCCACACCCGCATCAGTGGCATCGACCCCGGCCACAAGCGCCTGTGGGTCGGCGAGGAAGCGGTCGAATACCGCGACCTGGTGCTGGCATGCGGCGCGCAAACCGTGCAGGTGCCGATCGAGGGTGATGCGCGCGAATGGGTGTTCCCGATCAACGACCTTGAGGACTACGCGCGCTTTCGCGCCGCCGCCGCCGGCAAGCGCCGGGTGCTCATCCTGGGCGCAGGGCTGATCGGCTGCGAATTCGCCAACGACATGGCCCTGGGCGGCTTCGAGTGCGACGTGGTCGCGCCCTGCGAGCACGTCATGCCGACCTTGCTGCACCCGGCTGCGGCGGCGGCTGTGCAGGCGGGGCTTGAGGCGCTGGGTGTGCGGTTTCATCTGGGGCCGGTGCTCACGCGGCTACACAAGGCCGCGAGCGGGCTAGAGGCGCACCTGTCTGACGGCCAGGTGATCGCCTGCGACCTGGTGGTTTCGGCCATCGGCTTGCGCCCGCGCACCGACCTTGCCGCCGCTGCCGGCTTGCAGACCAACCGTGGCGTGGTGGTCGACCGCCACCTGCGCACCTCGCACGCCGATATTTTCGCCTTGGGTGATTGCGCCGAAGTCGATGGCATCAACCTGCTCTACGTAATGCCGCTGATGACCTGCGCCCGCGCGCTGGCGCAAACCTTGGCGGGCAACCCCACCGCTGTGAGCTACGGCCCGATGCCGGTCACGGTAAAAACCCCGGCATGCCCGCTGGTGGTTTCGCCCGTGCCCATGGGCCTGGATGGAACCTGGCAGGTTGAAGGCAGCGGGGCGGACCTCAAAGTGCTGTGCCACGGCGCCGATGGCCAGTTGCTGGGTTACGCCCTGACGGGCGAGGCAGTAATGGAGAAACTCGCCCTGAATCGCCAGCTACCCGCGCTTATGGCGTAAATAGCGGGCTGTCTGTCGGTTTTGTCCTGTTCTGGCCGCGACAATGGCCTCTGCGGTACTGGCGCGCCCCCGGAGGGCGTGCCATTCTCACTGGCGTCTGCCGCAGCCTAGAGCCTGCGGCGCCTTGAACGCTGTTCCCCTTCAGCAGCACGGCATAACAACAAAAATTCCGTCCAAAGAGGCTTCACTATGCGTAAACCAGAACTCGCCGCTGTCATCGCCGAAAAAGCCGATCTGACCAAAGACAAGGCCAACCAGGTCCTCAACGCGATTCTCGACAGCATTACCGGGGCGCTCGACAAGGACACCGTCACGCTGGTTGGTTTCGGCACCTTCGAAAAACGCCACCGTGGCGCCCGCACCGGCAAGAACCCGCAAACCGGCGAGCCGGTGAAGATCAAGGCCAGCAACACGGTGGCTTTCAAGCCCGGTAAAAACCTGCGCGACAGCGTCAACGTACCGGCCAAGCCTGCGAAGAAAAAATAACCGTCCCGTCTCTGCGGTTGAACGAACGGGCGCCTGAGGGCGCCCGTTGTGTTTGTGTAGGAAAATGTAGCGAAATTGCTTTATTGGCCCAATTAGCGGATAAACTCCGCGCTTCGGTCACTTTTTAATCGAGGCGCGTTGATGAAGTTCCGCTTTCTTCTTTGGGCTTTGGGGCTGTTGATGGCCAGGGCCAGCCGCAAAAACCCGGCGTTCGAGCAGCAGTTGCAGGGCAAAGACCTGGTGTTCCAGATGCAGACCCTCGACGGCAAGATCGCCCGGCATTTCACGGTGAAGGATCAGCGCATCAGCAGCAAAGGTGGCATGCACCCGCAGCCTGCGTTCGCCATTGCCTTCAAGGACGCCGCCTACGGCTTCGCCACCCTGCAGGCGGGCAACAAACAGTTGGCGTTCATGCAGGGCATTCAGGACAAGAGCATCCAGATCAAGGGCAACCCGGCGTTGGTGATCTGGTTCCAGGGCTTGATGAAGTACCTGAAGCCGAGAAAGAAGAAGGGTTGAGCGCGTAACGGCAGCCCTTTGAGCGCTCGCTATCGCGGGGCTGGCCCGCTCCCACAAAGGCAGCGTTCATGCTTTCTGTAGGAGCGGCCTTGCGCCGCGATGGGGCGCGCAGCGGCCCCAACTATCAGCCTCATGCAAAAACGCCGTCAGTGCGGCGCCTGGAACTGCGAGGCCAGCTCACGCAACAGCGCTTCGGCCTCCAGCACCTTGTTGACCACTTCTTCAGCCTTGCCACGGGTCAACCCCAGGCGCTCGAGCAGGGCATCCGGAATCTCTTCCACCGGCCCTGAACCAATGCCGCGCGAGCGCAGCAGGCGCACCGCCAGGCACACCAGGTTGGGGTACGCCGAGTATTCGCCTTCATAAGCCGGGTCGTGCTGGAAGCGCAGCGCGGTGGACAACTCGTCAGGCATGTCCCACAGCTTCATCAGCCAGGCGCCGATCTGCTCGCGGCTGATGCCTAGCAGGTGCGTTTCGACATAGCTGTGGCACAGGTGCGGGTTGACCTCCAGGTGCCGGCAGATCAGCGAGAAGTGCGGCGGGAACACATGGGCCAGCAGCAGGTAGCCGAAGTTGTGCAACAGCCCGGCGAGGTAGGTCAGGCCAGCCTCGGGGCGCTCTGCGCGCGGCATGGCGCGGGTCAGGCCCTCGATGACCGCGGCGGTGTAGATGGATTGTTGCCAGTACGGCGTGGCCTGTTGTGGGTTGTCCTTGGGCAGGCTCAGGGTCTTGCCCAGCGCCAGGCCCAGCGCCAGGTTGATCACCAGGTCGAAGCCCAGCACGCGCACGATGGCGTCTTCCACCGAGCGAATCTTGCCGGGTGAGGCGTAGTACGGCGATGCGGCCCAACTGACCACCTGCGCCGCCAGGGCCGGGTCGGTTTCGACCACGCCGGTGATGTCGTCGATGCTGGCGTTGGGGTCGACCCGCAGCTTGATGATTTTTTGCGCGGTATCGGCCAGCGGCGGGATCTCGATGGTTTCTTCGAGGCGCTTCTGGATGCGCCGGGCAGTGAAGGCACCGACCGCGGTGATGATCTCCTTGGAGTCATCGGCTGGGCGATCCAGGTTGGGGCGGATATCGCGCACAGCCAAGCCGAACGTGCCGGCGCTGGCTTTGCTGAGCATGCGCTTGAAGTCGTCACGGCCGATTTTCAGCAGCAGGCCGCTTTCACCCGACTGGATCAACACATAATCGTTGTCCAACAGCTTGGCTTCGTACTGGCACGGGGAGCTGGTCAATGCCGGAATCGCCGGCAAGGTCTTGAGTTGGTGCTTGTCGAGCATGCTCTTCAAGCGCGGCAGCGGTACTGCCGTGAGTTTGCGACCGGTCAGCTCGTGGAGGCGGTCCAGGTCCAGCAGTTTGCTCTGCGGGAACAGCACCATCAGCGCGCCCACTTCGTCGTCGAGGAGGATGGCCTGGACCCGCGACGCAGCGGGCAGGTCGGCATATTCCGGCACCTCGACAAAGGCAACGCCCAGTTTTTCGAGCAACAGCCGGATGACAGACGGTGCGTGTGGGGTTGCGGTGTCGAGGGCAACTTCAGTCATGGTCTGTATCCATTCATTCTTGTAAACGCGAAGTATAACCAGCCTGTCTGGCAAGCTGGATCGATAACGAGACCGGCGTCACACCTGGCCATATTGCTGGCCATGGCGCAGCCACCGGTCGAGCAGCGGGCTGACGTGGCCCGGCCAGCGAGCCAACAGAGCCTGGGCGGCATCACGCACTGCCGGCAGCAAGTCGGCATCGCGCATCAGGTCCGCGACCTTGAACTGTAGCAAACCGGTTTGCCGGGTCCCGAGCATCTCACCGGGGCCGCGCAGTTCGAGGTCCTTTTCGGCGATGACGAAACCGTCGTTGGTTTCGCGCATGATGCCCAGCCGTTCGCGGCCAATCTGCGACAGCGGCGGGTGATACAGCAGCACGCAATGGCTCGCCGCACTGCCCCGGCCCACCCGGCCCCGCAACTGGTGCAACTGTGCCAGGCCCAGGCGTTCGGGGTTCTCGATGATCATCAGGCTGGCGTTGGGGACATCGACGCCCACTTCGATGACGGTGGTGGCCACCAGCAGTTGCAGGTTGCCGGCCTTGAATTCGGCCATCACCGCGGCTTTTTCGGCAGGCTTCATGCGCCCGTGGATCAACCCCACGCGCAGTTCGCCCAAGGCACTGCCGAGGTCTTCGAAGGTGCTTTCGGCCGCCTGGCAGGTGAGCTCCTCGGACTCCTCGATGAGTGTGCACACCCAATAGGCCTGGCGCCCTTCGGCACAGGCGGCGCGCACCCGCTCGACCACTTCGAAGCGCCGGCTGTCAGCCACCAGCACGGTATTGACCGGGGTCCGGCCTGGCGGCAGTTCGTCGAGCACCGAGGTGTCGAGGTCGGCGTAGGCACTCATGGCTAGCGTGCGCGGGATCGGGGTGGCGGTCATGATCAACTGGTGCGGGCACAGCTGGCCCATCACGCCTTTTTTACGCAGCGCCAGGCGCTGCTGCACGCCGAAGCGGTGTTGTTCGTCGATGATCGCCAGGGCCAGGTGCTTGAACTGCACTTCGTCCTGGAACAACGCATGGGTGCCGACCACCATCGGGGCGCCCCCGGCGATTTGCTCCAGGGCGCTGGCCCGCGCCTTGCCCTTGAGTTTGCCGGCCAACCAGGCGACTTCGATGCCCAGCGGCTCCAGCCAGCGCTTGAAGGTGATGTAGTGTTGCTCGGCGAGAATCTCGGTGGGCGCCATCAACGCCACCTGGTAACCGGCCTCCAGCGCCTGCAAGGCAGCCAGCGCGGCGACCACGGTCTTGCCGGCGCCAACATCGCCCTGCACCAGGCGCATCATCGGCTCGGGCTGGCTCAGGTCGTAGGCAATTTCGTTGCCGACCCGCTGTTGCGCGCCGGTCGGCTGGAACCCCAGGTTGGCCAGGTATTGCGCCGGCAAGCGGGTGGCCTTGGGCAGCACCGGCGCGCGCAGGGCACGCTGGCTCTCGCGCAGGCGTTGCTGCGACAGCTGGTGGGTGAGCAGTTCTTCGAATGCCAGGCGGTGCTGGGCCCAGTGATGGCCTTCGGCAAGTTCGTCGACGTCGGCATCGGCGGGCGGGTTGTGCAGGTAGCGGATGGCATCGTCCAGCGGTGCCAACTGGTAATCGCGGGCCAGCTCGTCTGGTAGCCAGTCCGGCAGGCTGCGCGGGCCGAGCATGCCCAGGCTCTGCTGGCACAACTGGCGCAGGCGCTGCTGGGTGAGGCCTTCGGTGCTCGGGTAGATCGGCGTCAGCGTTTGCTCGACCGGCGGCGCCGGCTCGTCGCCATTGAGCGCGCGGTATTCCGGGTGGTAGATCTCCAGCCCCGAGGCGCCGGGGCGCGCCTCGCCATAGCAGCGCAGGTGCGTGCCGCGCTTGAGGCCTTCTTTTTGCGCATTGCTGAAGTGGTAGAAACGCAGGCTCAGCACGCCGGTGCCGTCGCCCAGGCGCACCACCAGGCTGCGGCGTTTGCCCATGGTGACGTCAGCGCCGCTGACCACGCCTTCGATGACCGCATCCTGCCCAGGGCGCAACTGGCCGATGGGCACCACGCGAGTGCGGTCCTGGTAGCGCAGGGGCAGGTGGAACAGCACATCCTGCAGGTTCTCCAGGCCGACCTTGGCGAGCTTTTCCGCCATGGCATCGCCAACGCCCTTGAGCGCCGTGACCGAAACCTTCGACAGCTCGGTCATGATTCAGGCCGGTTCTTCCACGGGCGGCTTGGCTACCGAGCAGAGGCGGATCGAGTCAGCGAGGATCTCGATGGCCTTTGGCCGCGGGAAGCTTGCACGCCAGGCGATGGCGACGGTACGGAACGGCGCGGGCGCCGTCAGCGGGCGGACTTCGATGATGCCCGGTGCGTAGTGATGGCTGTGGACTGCCGACAACGGCAGGATCGACACGCCCAGGCCCGAGGCGACCATATGGCGGATGGTTTCCAGCGAGCTGGACTCGACCGTGGTGTGCTTGGCCCCTTCGCCGCCCTTGGTCAGCGTCGGGCAGGCTTCGAGCACCTGGTCACGGAAGCAGTGGCCTTCGCCGAGCAGCAGCAGGCTCTTGTCATTGAGCAGCGCGGGGTCGATGGTTTTTTTGGCGGTCCATGGGTGGTCGGCGGGCATCAGCGCGCAGAACGGCTCATCGTACAGCGGCAACGTCAGCACGTCGGCTTCGTTGAAGGGCAGGGCGATGATCACCGCATCGAGCTCACCGTTGCGCAGTTTTTCGCGCAGCACATGGGTGAAGTTTTCTTCGATGTACAGCGGCATCTGCGGCGCTACGCGGTGCAGTTGCGGGATGAGGTGCGGGAACAGGTACGGGCCGACGGTATAGATGGCGCCGACCTTGAGCGGGGCCGTGAGCTGGTTCTTGCCGGCCTGGGCCAGTTCGCGAATGCCCTGGGCCTGTTCGAGCACTTTTTGCGCCTGGGCCACGATACCCTCGCCAACCGGCGTGAGGCGTACCGCGCTCTTGCTGCGCTCGAAAATCAGCACGCCCAGTTCGTCCTCGAGCTTTTTCACGCCAACCGACAGGGTGGGCTGGCTGACATGGCAACGCTCGGCGGCGTGGCCAAAGTGCTGCTCCTGGGCAAGGGTGACGATGTAGCGGAGTTCGGTGAGGGTCATAACGTGCGTCCATGAAGTTGCGGCCCCAGCATAGCGGCTGCAATTGATAGACGCACGTTATCAGACTTGCCGTTTTGTGACAGAAACAAAACGTCAGCGTCGGTCCAGCGAGTACACGAACGGCGCAACCACTTCGATGGTGCCGTTGTTCAACAGCTCTGCCGGGGGCTTGGGCACTGTGCCTGCACGGCGGATCATCTCCAGCGTGGCGCGGTCCAGCGCAGCGCTGCCAGAGCCTCCGGCGAGCGAGAACGACAACACCTTGCCGTCGGCATCGACCACGAAGCGCAGGCGGTTGATGCCCTGCAGCCCGCGACGACGCGCGTCCTCCGGGTACTTCTTGTACTTGGCCAGGTGGCGCAGCAAATCGCTCTGCCAGCTCGGCAGGGCATTGCTGTTGGAGGCGATGCTCGGTGCCGGTGCTGCCGATTTTTTCGGCGGCGCGGTGCTTGGCGGAGTATCAGCCACTTGTTCCTCGGCCGGCGGCTCATCCTTGGGCGGCTCAGGCTTTTTCTCAGGCTTGGGCGGCTGCGGTTTGGGCTTGGGCTTTGGCGGCTTGGGCATGGCGATTTTCGGCTTCGGCGCTTCCACAAGCTTGGGCAGTGGCGGCTCCTCGACCGGGGTTGGCGGTTTTGGCGCAACTTTGGGCGGTGGTGGCGGTGCCGGCTCCGGCAATGGTGCCATCTCGACCATCATCGCTGCCGGCGGCAGTTCGATGGCCTGCGGCACCGACCAGTTGAGCGTCAGCACCACGGCGACCACATGCACGCCCAGCACGATGGCCAGGCTGGTGCCATAGCGCGCCATGTTCGAGCGCGTTTTCGTCATTTCTTGGCTGCCGTCTCGAGGCCGACCAGGCCGACCTTGAGGTAACCGGCGGCGCGCATGTTGTTCATGACATCCATCAGGTCGCCGTAATCGACGCCTTTGTCAGCCTGGAAGAAAATGGTGGTTTCCTTGTCGCCCTTGGTCTTGGCATCGAGCAAGGCGCCCAGCTGTTCAGGCTGCGCCACCGGGTCATCGCCGACGTACAGCTTCTTGTCGGCCTTGACGCTGACGAACACCGGTTTTTCCGGCCTTGGCGCAGGCTTGGCAGTGGAGGCGGGCAGGTCGACCTTGATGTCGACCGTGGCCAAGGGAGCGGCGACCATGAAGATGATCAGCAGCACCAGCATTACGTCGATGAACGGCGTAACGTTGATTTCGTGGTTTTCGGCGAGGTCGTCGCCACCTTCGTTAAGATGCAGGCCCATGGCTTACCCCACTTTCACCATGTGCGGGGCGACGCGTTCGCCACCTTGGTGGTCCAGGTCACGGCTGACCAGCAGCAGTACCTGGGCGGAGGCGTCCGATACCTGGGCCTTGTAGCCGGCGATGGAGCGGGCGAAGACGTTGTAGATGACCACTGCCGGGATTGCCGCAACCAGGCCCAGCGCGGTTGCCAGCAGGGCTTCGGCGATACCGGGGGCGACCACGGCCAGGTTGGTGGTCTGGGTCTTGGCGATGCCGATGAAGCTGTTCATGATGCCCCATACGGTACCGAACAGACCGACGAACGGCGCAGTGGAACCGATGGTGGCGAGCACGCCGGTGCCGCTGCTCATGTTACGGCCGCTGGCGGCAACCAGGCGCTCCAGGCGGAAGCTGACACGTTCCTTGATGCCTTCTTTCTCGCGGGCGTTGGCCGACAGGCGCATTTCTTCGAGCGCGTCGTGTACCAGCGTGTGGGCCAGGGTGCCTTCCTTGTTGGAGACTTCGCTGGCTTCCTTGAGGCTGATGGACTTCTTCAGGGCAGCGATTTCACCGCGCAGACGGCGCTTGGCACCCATCAGCTCGAAGCCTTTGGCGATCCAGATGGTCCAGGTGATGATCGAGGCGATGGCCAGGCCGATCATCACGGCTTTCACGACGATATCGGCATTTTTGTACATGCCCCACGGCGACAGGTCGTGGGCCATGCCCAGCGAGGTGTCTTCAACCAGTGCCTGGACGTTGTCGTCGGCAGGTGCCTGGCCTTCGGCGGGCGCTGCGGCATCGGCGGGCGCTACGGCTTGCGGGGCCTGGCCTTCGGCAGCAGGTGCGGCCGGCGCGGCAGCGGCGGCTGGCGTAGTGGCCGGGGTGGTAGCGGGTTCTTCAGCCATGGCTGCCGGGGCCAGTACCAGGCTGAACATCAGCGCGGCGATGGCGCGCCAGGCGCGCGATGGGGTTGGCGAAGCGGAAGGTTGAATGCGAGTCATGCTGGCCGGACCTGATGAAGAAAAATGGGTTAAGTTCTCCAGGCCTCGAAGCAGGCCGAGAACAGACACGGGCGCCATTATTGCAACTAATTCTTGTTAGCAAAAGTAATAATGTTTCTTTTTTTGGCCCTGTCGTAGCCATTGATCGGTAAGACCGATAGCCTGCGCCTTTAAGAAAGGGAGAATTTGCATGTCAGCTGCTTCTGCTTTGATCGTCGGTTGCGGGGATGTTGGCGGGCGTTTGGCGCGTCAACTGCTGGCCTTGGATTGGCAGGTCAGCGGCCTGCGGCGTTCGGTCAAGCTGCTGCCCGAAGATGTGCGGCCGATTGCCGCCGACCTGTCCGACCGGCGCATGCCGGATGACTGGCCAGAGCAGGCACCTGACTACCTGGTGTATTGCGTAGCCGCCAGCCAGCATGACGAGGCCGGCTACAAGGCGGCTTATGTCGAGGGGTTGCGCAACGTGCTCGGCTGGTTGCAGCGCAGCGGCCAGGCGCCGCGCCGGCTGCTGTTCGTGTCCAGTAGCAGCGTGTTCGCGCAGAAGGGTGGCGAGTGGGTCGACGAAACGTCTGCCACCGAGCCTGAGGGTTATTCGGGCAAGCTGATGCTTGAGGCCGAACGCCTGGCGCTGGCCAGCAGCATCCCCGCCAGTATTGTGCGCCTGACCGGCATCTACGGCCCGGGCCGTGAATGGCTGTTGACCCAGGTGCGCCAAGGGTATCGCGTTGCCGATGAGCCGCCGCTGTATGGCAACCGTATCCACGCGGATGACGCTGCGGGCTTGTTGGCATTCCTGCTGCAAGCCGATGCTCGGGGTGTGGCGCTTGAAGACTGTTATATCGGCGTGGATGATGCACCGGCGCCGTTGGCCGAGGTGGTGGCCTGGCTGCGCGAGTACCTGGGTGTTACCGAATGGTCAGATGAGCAGCGCGTGCGCCGTACCGGCAGCAAGCGCTGTAGCAACCAGCGTGCGCGGGCGCTGGGCTGGGCGCCGCAGTATCCGAGCTATAAAGAGGGGTATGCGGCGATTCTGCAGGGTATCAACTGAGGCAGGCACCGGCCCTCATAGAACAAACGCTAACTATCTGATTTACATGGATAACGTGGGAGCGGGCTTGCCCCGCGATAGCGATAGAACTGCCAACATCGCATCGCGGGGCAAGCT
>NZ_JABWRG010000013.1:0-70836 GCF_014268825.1 Pseudomonas sp. SWRI51
GGCCTGCTTCGCAGCCCTTTCGCGGCACAAGGCCGCTCCTACACTGACCGCGTAGACGACATCGATATGGGGATGGGCGAGCTCTGTGGGAGCTGGCGCCAGCCTGCGATGAGGCCGGAAGAGGTTTGCACAAAGCATCGAATCCCCCACAGGGGTTCTCAGCCCCCCGCCACCGCGCCAATGAAATTGGCAAGCTCTGCCGTCTGCGGTGCGGCGAACACCTCGCGCGGGTGGCCGACTTCGTGCACCTTGCCCTGATGCATGAACACAAGCTTGTCGCCAACCTCACGGGCAAAGCGCATTTCGTGGGTGACCATGATCAGGGTCATGCCTTCACGGGCCAGTTGGCGCACCACGCTGAGCACTTCGTTGACCAGCTCCGGGTCCAGCGCCGAGGTGATTTCGTCGCACAGCAGCACCTTGGGCGACATCGCCAAGGCCCGGGCAATTGCCACCCGTTGCTGCTGCCCGCCAGACAACCGGTCCGGGTAGGCATCGACCTTGTCGCTCAGCCCCACCCGCGCCAGCATCTGCTCGGCAAGATAGCGTGCCTCGGCCTTGCCGGCCTTCTTCACCACTTGCGGGGCCAGCATCACGTTTTCGCCCACGGTCAGGTGCGGGAACAGGTTGAACTGCTGGAACACCATGCCAACCTTCTGGCGCAGCGCGCGCAGGTCGGCGCGGGCGGCGTCCAGGTACTCGCCGTCCACCTCGATGACCCCGTCGCTGATCGACTCCAGGCCATTCAAGGTGCGCAGCAAGGTGGATTTGCCCGAGCCGCTGCGGCCGATGATCGCCACCACCTCGCCTTCCTCGATGCTCAGGTCAACCCCCTTGAGCACATGGTTATCGCCGTAATACTTGTGCAGCGCGGACACTCTAAGCAGGGGCATGCAGCCTCCTTTCCAGATAACGGGCGCTCAGCGAGAGCGGGTAGCAAAGGATGAAGTAGCCCACGGCCACCAGGCCGTAGATCAAAAAGGGCTCGAACGTGGCGTTGGCCAGCATGCCGCCGGTCTTGGTCAGCTCGGTGAAGCCGATGATCGAGGTGACCGCCGTGCCTTTGACCACCTGCACCGAAAAACCAACGGTAGGCGCCACCGCAATACGCAGCGCCTGCGGCAGGATCACATGGCGCAGTTGCTCAAGTCGGGTCAGCGCCAGGCTGCCAGAGGCCTCCCACTGGCCACGCGGGATCGACTCCACGCAACCGCGCCAGATTTCAGCCAGGAACGCGCTGCTGAACAAGGTCAGGGCAATGGCCGCCGCCATCCACGCCGACACGTCCAGCCCAAACAGCGCCAGGCCGAAGAACACCATGAACAGCTGCATCAACAGCGGCGTGCCCTGGAACAGCTCGATATAGCCACGGGCGGCGCCCCGCAGCAGCGGCTGCTCGCTGATCCGCGCCACCAGCAGCAACAGGCCAGCGGCGCTACCACAGACAAACGCCACCAGCGACAGCAGCAAGGTCCACTGCAACCCGGTCAGCAGGTTGCGCACGATATCCCACAGGGTGAAGTCCATTCAGCGTCTCCCCATCAACAGGCGCTGGCCGATCCACGCCAACAACTGGCGCACCACAATCGCCATCAGCAGATACAGCAGCGTGGTCAGCAGGTAGGTCTCGAACGCACGGAAATTGCGCGACTGAATGAAGTTGGCGGCGAACGACAGCTCCTCGGTGGCGATCTGCGAACACACCGCCGAACCAAGCATCACAATCACGATCTGGCTCGACAGCGCCGGCCATACCTTGGCCAATGCCGGCTGCAGCACCACGTAGCGAAACGCCTCGAAGCGGCTCATGGCCAGTGCTGCCGCCGCCTCCAACTGGCCCTTGGGCACAGCCTGAATGCCGGCACGGATAATCTCGGTGGAATAGGCCCCCAGGTTGATCACCATGGCCAACACCGCCGCCTGCCACTCGGTCAGGCGCACGCCAAGCGCGGGCAAGCCGAAGAAGATGAAGAACAGCTGGACGATGAACGGCGTGTTGCGGATCAGCTCCACGTACAGCCCGAACAGCGCATCGAAAGGCCGCAGGCGCCAGGCGCGGGTAACCGCGCCGACGACACCAATGGCGACCCCGAGCACGGTGCCGATCAGGGTCAGTTGCAAGGTGAACAGTGCGCCCTTGAACAGCAGGTCGCCCTGCGCCAGCACCGGGGCGAAATCAAATTGATAAGCCATCAGTCAGGCGCTCAGAGGTCGGCCGGCAGCGGCTGCTTCAGCCATTTTTCAGCGTTGCGGTTCAGGCTGCCGTCGGCTTTGGCCGCATCCAGCGTGGCGTTTACCTTTTCCAGCAGCGCCGGCTCCTGTTTGGCCAGGCCCACATAGACGGGCGAATCCTTGAGCTTGACCTTCATCACCGGGACCTTGGATGGGTTTTTCTCGGCGATGGCCGCCATGACCACGCTGCCGCTGGCAATCAGCTCGACCTGGCCGGACAGGTAGGCGGCGATGGTCGAATTGTTGTCTTCAAAGCGCTTGATGATGGTGCCTTTGGGCGCCACAGCGCTGAGTTCCATGTCTTCGATGGCGCCGCGGGTGACGCTGATGGTCTTGCCGGCAATGGCGTTGATGTCGCTAATCTGCGCCTCGGCCGGGCCGAACACCGCCAGGTAGAACGGCGCGTAGGGGCGCGAGAAGTCGATCACGGCCGCCCGCTCCGGGTTCTTGCCCAGGCTTGAGATCACCAGGTCCACCTTGCCGGTGGTCAGAAACGGAATACGGTTGGTGCTGTTGACCGGCGTCAGCGCAAGCTTCACGCCCAAACGGTCGGCCAGCAGCTGCGCGGTGTCGATGTCCAGGCCGCGCGGTTTGAGGTCAGGGCCAACCGAGCCGAATGGTGGGAAGTCCTGAGGCACGGCGACCTTCAGCACGCCACGGGCGGTGATGTCGGCCAGCGCGTCGGCCTGGGCCTGGGCAAGGGTCAGGGCGCCGGTGCAGAACAGGGTTGCCAGCAGCAGGGGACGGAACGTTTTCATCGAAAGGCCTCGCACAGGGTCCGAAAATGGGCTGCTGGGCCAGTGCACGGGTCATGCCAGCCTTGGGTAAAACCCCGTAGCTCGCAGGGTGCGCGGCTATTTCAAGGTCTTACTGGTCTGAACAGTTGCCGCGCCACGCCCCGCTTTCGCGCAGTGCCGCCACAGCCTGCGCCACAACGAAGCAAGGCTTGCCAGCACAGGCCAATTCACCGTAAAACGGTGCCCATCGCTCTCAGACCGGTCTGCCCAGCATGCTTGCCACCCCTGCCCGCCCCGTCCCGGAAATCGCCTTGCAAGCGATCCGCAAACTGATCGAGGAAGACGGCTACCTGCCCGGTGACGCGCTGCCCTCACAGCGCGACCTGGCCGAGCGCCTCGGGGTCAGCCGTGCCTCGCTGCGTGAGGCGCTGTCCACGTTGAGCGCCTTGGGGCTGATAAGCGTACAACCGGGCAAAGGCGTGTTCGTGCAAACGCCCGTGGCACCGGGCGGCGTGCCGAGCGGCTTTGCCTGGCCCTATGCCGAGCAGGTGTCGGCGGCCGATACCTTCCAGTTGCGCTACGCCCTTGAAGGCTTTGCCGCAGGCCAGGCGGCGCTGGCACTGACCGCTGACGACCTGGACGAACTGCAAGCCAATGTCGAGGCGATGGCCGTCGAGCTTCGGGCTGGGCGCTTCGAAGCGGCGGCGCGGCTGGATTTCGCGTTCCATCAGAAACTGCTGCAGGCTAGCGGCAACCGCGCGATGCTGCAGGTGATCACAGCCAGCCAGGATATTTTTCTGGAAAGCCAGAAACTGCCGTTCATTCGCCCGGAGCGGGCCATGGAGACCTGGCAGGAGCATCGCAAGATCCTGCGCGCCCTTACCCGCCGCTCGCAGGCGGCTGCGCAGCGGGCCATGCAGGAACACATCCGCAATGCCGCTGCGCGTACCGGGGTGGTGTTTGCAGGGTAAGGCCCGTTACGCCTTGATGTAGCCCATCACCGACTCGCAGATCATCTGCTTGTGGCGCGCCTTGACCTGCTCATCGGCCAGGTCGATCTGGAAGATATCGCTAAAGGTGTGCCGGTTGGAAACTCGGTAGAAACAGAACGAACTCATCAGCATGTGCAGGTCGATGACCTCGATGCCGGGGCGGAAAACACCCTCGGCCACGCCGCGTTCCAGGGTGCGGCCCAGCGCCTGCAGTACCAGGCTGCTCATTTCGCGGATCGCTGGCGACTGCTTCACATACTCGCCGTAATGGATATTCTCGGTGCAGACGATACGCACGAAATCGACGTTGCGGTCGTGGTGATCGAAAGTGAACTCCACCAACCGCCTGATCGCCTGGTCGGCCGGCAGCGACTCAAGCTCCAGACTGTGTTCGGTCTTGCGAATATCGCCATACAGCTTGACCAGACACTCGACGTACAACTGCTCCTTGCTGCCGAAGTAGTAGTAGATCATGCGCTTGGAGGTGGCGGTGCGCTCGGCGATGGCATCGACCCGGGCACCGGCCAGGCCCTGTTGGACAAACTCGGTGATGGCAGCCTGGAGGATATTCTCGCGGGTTTTCTCGGGGTTGTTCTTGCGCGCCTTGCGCGCCCCCTCGGCTTCAGGCTTGACTACCGGATCACTCATACCGACTCACAGGCTCATTATTGGAATGGGCCGATTATCCGTGAGCCGGGCGATGCAGGGAAGCACGCTGTTGGTCGGATGGTCAGGTTTGCCCATGGCCGGCACTCAGGCCGAGCGGTTGGTCACGCCAAACGGCACATGCACCGAGGGCACCACGGTGCTGGTGCTCTTCAGATGCCCTGACTGGTCATCGAAAAAGATATGCGGCTTGAGCACGCGCAACACCCGGCGTTTTTCGATCCCCCCCAGAAAAAACGCATCGTTGGCCATCACGCCCCAGCTTTTCAGGGTATTGAGCGCCCGTTCGTGGGACGGCGCATTGCGTGCGGTAACAATCGATACGCGCAGGCGGTTCAGGTAATCGGGGTGTTCGAGGCGAAACTGCTCCTCGGCTGCCTGGATGCGCGCGATGCGTACGAAGAACTCCTTCAGCGGCCCCGGGTTATGCGGCTGGGCGACGTTCTTCACCTCGTGGGCATGGAAACGGTCCAGCCCGCCAGACTGCATCACCGCCTCGGACTCATCGCCGGCCAGCACACCATCGAAGTCGAAGGCGATGCGCAGGTTGTCGTCGCTTTCGTCATCGTCGAACTGCGAATCGAGCACCTGCCCTGCCGGGTAGCCGGCCTGGATCGCGGCGTCCACATGGCCCTTGTCGGCGGAGAGAAACAGGGCGATGTTCAGCGCCGGAATGTACTCGTACGGCGAGCGGCCCTGGGTGAAGATCGCCCGGGTCATGTTCAGGCCGTAGTGGTTGATGGTCTTCATCACGCGCAGGCCGGTATCGGGGTCGTTCTGCGACAGCAGCACCACCTCTACCAGCGGGTCCTCGGGGTCATCGCGCAGGTTGTTGAGGGCCAGCAGGCGCTTGATGAACGGATAGGCGATGCCCTTGCCCAACGGGACGTCCAGGTGTTGCTCCTGGTATTTGCGGTATTGCGCTTCGCCGTCACGGCGGAACACTGCATCTGACTCGCTGAGGTCGAATACGGCGCTTGAGGCAACACCGATGACCAGGCGGTCGTCCAGTTCGAAGGGCATGCTGCGGTCCTTGTGCAAGAGGTGTGGGCAGAGTACACCAGCGCCGTTACAGGACAAGCCCGCCGGGGCGTGTCGCAGCCCCTGTAGGGGCGGCCTTGTGTCGCGAAAGGGCCGCAAAGCGGCCCCGGCAATATCAGCTTGAAGCACAAATCCTTATTCACTGGCGCAGCTTGCCAAGCGCCGCCAGCACATGCCCGGTGGCCTGCTCCAGCGCCCCTTCGCGGCAGGCGATGCCCAGCTGGCGCCACAAGCCGGGGCGCAACGGCCGGCGAATGATGCGCGGATCATGCGGCTGCTCTTCGCCCTCCTGCGGCAGCAAGGTCGCCCCGTAACCCGCCGCCACCAGGCTCTTGATCGCATCGTTGAAGTTCAACTCGATGCGTGCCTCGGGGTAAAGCCCGGCGCCGGCAAACCACTCTGAGGTCACCCGCGACAACTGCGTGGTGCTGTCATTGAGAATCAACGCCTGCCCGGCAAGCCAGGCCGGGGTGATGCGCGCCGGCGCCTGCCAGTCGCAGGGCAAGTACGCCATGATGGGGTCACGCCGCCACTCGGTCACCCGCAACCCCTTGCCCGCCACCTGCGGCAAGGCCACCAAGGCGATATCCAGGCTGCCCTGGCGCAGTTGCTCGAGCGAGGCCTGCGAGGTCAGCACCTGCACCTGCACATCGATCCCGGGGTGCTCCACCCGCAGGGCTTGCAAGGCCTGCGGCAACAAGTGGGCAATCGCCCCGGTCGAGGCGCCCAGGCGCACCCTGCCGGCCAGGCCTGCCACCTGACGGCGCACTTCTTCGAGGGCCTGGTCTGCGTCAGCCAGCAACTGCCGGGCACGGGCCAGCAGGGTTTCACCGATGGCCGTGGCGCGCACCTGGCCACGGGTGCGGGTGAGCAGCGGTGCGCCGATACGCGCCTCAAGATCAGCGACATGCAGGCTGATGGTCGGCGGCGCCAGGTTGAGCTGACGGACGGCGTCGGCAAACGAGCCATGCTCGGCAATCACCACCAGGGTACGCAGGCGGTCGAGGCTGATTTCTCGCATTGGGGCACCCGGAAAGTACATCAGTTTTCATGAACGTCAGCATCATGATATTCAAATTTTCTTTAGTCCAGCGACAAGCGAGGATAACCCCGACTCCTCCTCCACGGACATTCCCATGCACCAGCCACTTGTCTTCATCGATGGTGACCAAGGCACCACCGGCCTGCAGATCCACGCCCGCCTGCATGGCCGCCAGGACTTGCGCCTGCTCACCCTGCCCGACGCCGAGCGCAAAGACCCCAAGCGCCGCGCCGAGGCCATCAACAGCGCCGACATTGCCCTGCTGTGCCTGCCCGACGACGCCGCGCGCGATGCGGTGGCAACCCTGCACAACCCGGCGGTCCGGGTGATCGATGCAAGCTCCGCGCACCGCACCACGCCGGGCTGGGTCTACGGCCTGCCGGAGCTGGATGCCCAGCAAGCCGCGCGCATTGCCCAGAGCACCCGCATCAGCAACCCCGGCTGCTACCCAACCGGCGCCATCGCCTTGCTGCGCCCGTTGATCGAAGCCGGGCTGCTGCCTGCCGACTACCCACTGAGCATTCACGCCATTTCGGGCTATTCCGGCGGTGGCCGGGCCGCCGTGCAACGCTTTGAGCAGGCCACTGACGCAGCACTGCCAGCCTTGCAGTTGTACGGGCTGGAGCTTGCCCACAAGCATGTGCCGGAAATCCAGCAGCATGCAGGGCTCAGCGCCCGCCCGGTGTTCGTGCCGGGCTACGGCGCCTATCGCCAAGGCATCGTGTTGAGCATCCCGCTGCAGCTGCGCCTGCTACCGGGGGTCACCGCCGAGCAGTTGCAAGCATGCCTGGAGCAGCATTACCAAGGCTCGCGCTACGTACAGGTCATGCCGTTGCACCAGCAAGGCCCTGCCCCGGCGCTGGACCCACAAGCCCTGAACGGCAGCAACGACCTGCGCCTGGCGCTGTACGCCAACCCCGAGCACGGCCAGGTGTTGCTGACCGCGGTGTTCGACAACCTCGGCAAAGGCGCATCGGGCGCTGCCGTGCAGAACCTCGACCTGTTGTTGACTGGGCTGCGCTGAAGACTCCGGGTAGACTGTGGCCCCGCCTTGTTCGAGACGGGGCGTTTCAGCCCACCCGGAGCCTTACCCGCGATGTTCATCCTTCGCCGCCTCGACGGCGTGCCACCTGAATCCTTCCAGAACCAGATCCGCCAGTTGGTGATCGAGCATGTTGGCCAGCTCAGCAGTGTCGGCATCAGCCAGGACAACGCGCTGTACCCGCTGTATCAGTACGGCGTGGGCCTTGAAGTGCACCAGTACCTGATGGCCTTGGACGGCACCCGTGGCCTTGCCGTGCAGCTGACCCTGGCGTTGGATGCCGATGCCCCGGACCAACTGCTGGGTTTCGCCTTGACGCTGCCTGCCCAGGACGACCCAGAGGCCTGTGCCCTGGCCTACCTTGCGGTGGCGCCCAGCCACCGGCGCCAGGGCATTGCCCGCGCCCTGGTCGATGACCTGCGCAGCCGCTATGCCTGCGTCGAGCTGAGCACGTTCGCCGGGCAAGTGCCGTGGTTCGAGGCGATGGGCTTGCAGGTGGTTGCCAGCGCCGGGCCGCAGGTGTTGATGAGCAGCACCGGGCGCCCCAGCGGGGCGTTGATCGGTCGGTTGGATGTCGCGCCGATCTACCAGACGCTGGAGGTCATGCAAATTCACGCGTATCTGCTCAAGCATCAGGGCGATGAGGCGATGATCGAGGCTGAGCGGCTGCGTGACGAGCGCCTGGACCGCCTGACCGAAGAAGCCAAGGCCTGTGTTGCCCAGCGCCTGATGCGCCACTGAGATCAAGCGCCGTTTGCACGGCGCATCGCAGGCTGTCGCCAGCTCCAACAGGGTCTGGCCAGAGTTCAATATCGCGCCTGCGCGGTCTCTGTAGGAGCGGGCTTGCCCCGCGAAGGGTCGCACAGCGACCCCAGATGGCTAACCTGCCCTACTCACCCATGCACCCAACGCCGGTGCAAGCCACGGGCAAGCGCATCGAGCATGAACCCCAGCACCCCGATCAGCAGCACCATGGCCATCAGTTCCGAGTATGCCAGCCGGTCGCGGGTATCGAGAATAAAGTAGCCCAGCCCCGCACTGACCCCCAGCATCTCGCACGGCACCAGCACGATCCACAAGATGCCGATGGCCAGACGCACGCCGGTCAGCACATGGCCGATCACCCCCGGCAGAATCACCTTGCACAGCGTCTCCCAACGCGTCGCACTCAGGCTACGGCTCAGTTGCAACCAGCGCGGATCAAGCTGGCGCACGCCAGCGGCGGTATTGAGCAAGATCGGCCACAGCGCGGCAAACGCCAGCAAGAAGTAGATCGGCTGGTCGCCCACGCCCATCAACATCACCACCACCGGCATCCACGACAACGGCGAGATCATGCGCAAGAACTGGAACGCGGGCGTGGTCGCTGCCTCCAGATGCCGATAACTGCCCACCAGAAGGCCCAGCGGCACCCCGATCAGCAGTGCCAGCAGCAAGCCAATCAGGATGCGCTTGAGGCTCACCCAGATATGCCCGTAAACCTCGCCCTGGGCCAATAGCTCGACCAGGCTGTGCAAGGTAGCCTGCGGCGCGAAACGAGCCGACAGCCCGTCTGCGGCGCCAAACAGGCGCACGCCGGCCCACCACAACAACAGCAACGCTGCCAGGCCAGCCAGGCCCAGCGCGCCATGCACGATGTGCCTGCGCATCAAACCGCAAACTCCTCGCTACGCTGGAAGTTCTCGGCGATGCCAAAGGTCGCAGGCCCGCCCACGGCGGCAATGGCGTTGCGCACAAAGCGGTCATCCACCAAGTCGCGTGCCACGTGGGCCGGGTCGAGCCCGGCAAGAAAGCCGTTTTCGCCCTCGATCAAGGTGTTCTTCAGGCGCTTGACCAGTTCTTCGGTATAGCTTGGGAACGGGTAAGGCTGAAAATCGATGCGCTTTTCATCCCACTGCTGGTGCTGGATGGCGCCACTGGCGATGTAGGCCGCGCGGTCTTCGGCAGCGGGCGCTAGCACCTTGCTGAGCACGGCCGCTTCATGGGGGGTGTAGCGGTTGGGGCCGGCCTTGGACAACAAGGCTGCGGCCTCGGCGCGGTGCTCGCGGGTCCATTGCTGGGCCTTGACGATCGCATTGACCACCTTCTGCGACCACTCTGGGCGGTTGTTGAGGTCATGCTCGTGCATGAACACCACGCAACAGGCATGGTTACGCCACACATCGCCCGTAAAGCGCTGCACCCGCCCAACCTTGAGGTTTTCGGCCAGGGCGTTGAAGGGCTCTGCAACGATGTAGCCGGCGATGCGCTTGCTGGCCAGGGCCGGCGGCATGTCCGATGGTGGCAGCACCAACAGATTGACTTCGTTGGCCGCGAGCGTGGCGCTGGCAGGTTTGGAAACCGCCTTGAGGCCGTTATCACTGAGCATCTGTTGCAGCACCACGTTGTGGATCGAGTACCAGAACGGTATCGCCACCGTCTTGCCGCCGAGCTGGCGCATGTCGCTGATATCCGGGGCTACGGTCAAGCCCGAGCCGCCGACATGGTTCCATGCCACCACTTTGGCTGGAACCTTGCTGCCATAGCGCGCCCACACGGTCATCGGCGACAGCAGGTGGATCACGTTGACCTGCCCGGAGATGAACGCTTCGATGACCTGCGCCCAACTGCGCAGCAGCACCGGGCGTTCGGCCTTGATGCCTTCGGCCTCGAACAGGCCATTGTTGTGCGCCACCAGCAGCGGCGTCGCGTCGGTGATCGGCAGGTAGCCGATACGCACGGGCGCGTCGGGTTCGGCGGCAGCGCGCGCCTGCAAACTGGCCAGCAACGGCACGGCGCCGGCTGCGGTCAGCATGGCGCTGAGCTTGAGGAAATCGCGACGCGAGGTGGTGGAACAGCAGTCATCCATGCACATGGACAGCCTCCGAGGGCAAGGGAGATGGGGTGGGTTCGGCTGTGCGGCTTGCCCGCCGTAGGGTTTTGAGGATGTCGATACGCAACGCGCCAAGCTCCTCGACCCGCTGCGCCCGTGGCTGCGGCAGGTCGATGTGCCATTGCCCGAGGGTGCGCGCCGGGTGGTTGCCCAGTAGCAGCACGCGATCGGACAGCAGCAAGGCTTCGTCGATGTCGTGGGTGATCAGCACCGCCGCGGTGTTGTGGGTGGCGATCAGTTGCAACAGCAGTTGCTGCATATCGGCGCGGGTGACTTCATCCAGCGCCCCGAACGGTTCATCAAGCAGTAGTACTTCGGGCTGGCGGGCCAGGCAGCGGGCCAGCGCCGTGCGCTGGGCCATGCCGCCGGAAAGCTGCGCCGGATACTGGCCACGGGCGTGGGCAAGACCCACCGCGGCAATTGCATGGTCGATGCGGGCGCGCCGCTCACCGGCAGAGAGCTTGGGTTGGCGCGCAAAGTCCAGGCCGAAGGCGACGTTCTTCTCAAGGCTCAGCCAAGGCAACAGGCTTGGGTCCTGAAACGCCACCGCCAGGCGCGGGTGCGGCCCGGCAAGGGCCTCGCCATGCAGCATGACGCTGCCGCCACGCGGCTGCTGCAAACCGGCAAGCACTCGCAACAGGCTCGATTTGCCAACCCCGCTGGGGCCCAGAATCGTCACCACCTCCCCCGGCGCCAGGGCCAGGTCAAACTGCTCAAGCACAGCCTGCCAGCCACCCTCGCGGGGGTAGCCCAGGCTGATGTCGCGGGCCTGCAGTAAAACCTCGGTCATGCCGAGGCCGCCTGGCGGTGCAGCTCGGCGCGCAGTTGCACAAGGCTTGGGGTGACGATTGGCACGAATGCCGACTCGCGCCAGCGCCGCGCGAAACCTTCGCCGTAGGCATTCAAGTAGGCCTTGCCGCCGCTTGCCTGCAACTCAAGTTGCACGGCATCGGCAGCGCATTCGGCCAAGGTGATGCGCAACTTGAACAGCGCCGCCGGCTGGGCCAGGAAGCGCCCCTCGTGCAAGCCTTGCTTGAGTTCGCCGACGGTGTTTTCCAGGCGCTCGTGCAGCACTTGGCGGGCCTCTTCAAGGAACGAGCCTCGGCCATTGAGATGCTCCTGCACCTCGCTCAACGAACGCCGTGCCAAGCCAATTGCCATGCCGCATTGCAAGGCAAGGAACGCCGGGCGGACGCGGGGCAGGAACTCGCGGGCGTTCTCATGCAGCAGCCAGTCGCGGGCCAGCTCCACCTGATGGAAAGCCAACGCTGCGGTGTTGCTCGATTGCAAGCCCATCAATTGCAGGTCATCGGAGCGTTCGAGCCCCTTGGCGTCAGACGGAATGGCCAGCACGAACGGCGCACCACCGGCATCGCACTCGATGGCGGCAGCTACCACGAAGCCGCACTTGCGCAGGTTGGTCACCCAATGCAGGCGGCCTTCGAGGGCCCACCCCTCTGCCTGCGGCCGGCCACGCACTTGCAAGGCCTCGATGCCGGAAAGAAACTTCATGGCATTGGAAAGCCCGGTGGCACCGGCCAGTTCGCCTTTGAGCAAGCTCGGCAGCAGGCGCTCGCGCAGGGCCTGGTTGGGGCTGTGCAGCAGGTATTCGATGAAGGCGCGCTGGCCCCAGCAGACAAACGCAGCAGCCAGCGAGCGGTTGGCGATGGCCGCGATGGCTTCGACCCCATCGCTCACCTCACCGCCCGAACCGCCGAGTTCTGCGGCCACGCCAACGCGCAGCAGCTGTGATTCGGCGATATGTGCCAGCACCTGGTGCGGGTCGCACTGGCCCTGGTCGATGGCTTCGGCGTTGGCATCCAGCCATTGGCGAAAAGCGCTATCAAGCATGTCCCTACTCCTTAGATACGCCGGACCGGCCGGCATCGGGCGGTTAAGCCGAAGGCTGCCAGCGGTACTTGCCAAGCTCTTCATTGAGCGGCGTCTGGGCGAACACATTAGCAAAGTTGCACAAGGTTGCGAGGCTCACCCCGAGAATCACTTCCAGGGCGTTGCCCTCGCTGAAGCCGGCGTCGCGCAAAGCCTGGTAAGTGGCGTCGCTGACATTGCCACGGGTGGCGATCACTTCGCGGGTGAATGCGGCCAAGGTTTCATAGCGGGCGTCGGGCAGCTCGCCACGGGCGCGCAGCGCATCGACCACTTCCTGGGGCAGCTTGGCTTTGTTCAGGGCCACGGCGGTGTGGCCGGCAACGCAGAAATCACAGCCATGCTGGGTGGCGGCAATCAGTTGCACCACTTCGCGCTCGGCCAGGTTGAGCTCGGATTTGCCATTGAGCGTCGACACCGTCACGTAGGTTTCAAGCGCCGCCGGGGCGTTGGCCAGGATGCCGAGCAGGTTGGGGATGAAGCCAGAGTTCTTCTGCGCGTTTTCAAGGAACGGCCGAGCGGCTTCCGGAGCGGTCTGCAGGCTGTGTAGAGTAATGCGCGCGGACATGGGTGACCTCCTTTGATGTAAGTCGCTACAGTCTGTTGGTTATAAGAAGTAGCATCCATATTCATCAGTCGCCTTTCCTTGCTCCTGAGTGTTTGCATTAGATGATTTCTTCCAGCCACCTCGTTGATTGGTTATTAGAAGGCCTGGAGCTCGACGCCAGCCTGTTCCATGTCGGGCGCTACTGCGGCGGCTGGCATGCCAGCACCCAGGGCATGGGCCGGGCCAGTTTTCACCTGGTGGTGCAGGGGCACTGCTGGCTGCACATCGACGGCCAGGAGCAGCCACTGCAACTGCGCAGCGGCGATGCGGTGTTCCTGCTGCGCGACCTGGCCTATCGGCTGTCCAGCGCCGATGCCGCCGACGACGCGTGCGCCCTGCCCCGGCGGGCCATGGAGCCACTGGACCTGCAAGCCGGCGATGGCGTGGGGCTGGTGTGCGGGTTCTTCGATTTCAACTCGGGCCTGTCGTCGCTGGTGGTCGAGGGCCTGGCCAGCTGGATTGTGCTGCGCGCCGAAGACCCGGCCGGGAGCGCTGCGCGGGCATTGTTCGGGCTGATCCTCGAAGAGTGCCGGCGCCTGCCGCAGCCTTCGCAAACCCTGCTCGAACGCCTGACCCATCTGCTGTTCCTGTATGTGCTGCGCCAGCAGGTGCATGCCGGCCAACCGCTTGGCGGGCTGGTGGCGCTGGCGCGTCAGCCGGCCTTTGCCGGGCTGCTCGAACAATTGATCGAGGACCCGGGCCAGCCTTGGACCCTTGAAAGCATGGCCGCCTGCACCGGGCTTTCGCGGTCGGCGTTTTTCAAGCGTTTCAATGAACTGGCCGGCGAATCGCCCGGCCAGGTATTGCTGGCGCTGCGCATGCGCCATGCCTGCCAGTTGCTCAAGGCGGGCAATACCGTCGAGCAGGTGGGCGCGCGCGTGGGTTATCAGTCGGTTGCAGCCTTTACCCGAGCCTTTGCCAAGGCCGTCGGCGTGCAGCCTGGGGCGTACCGCAAAGGCGTTGCCGGGCGTGCGTGAAGCCTGTATTGATTGCCACCCAGCCCCAGAGTTGCCGCTATACTCGCGGCCTTTTCAAGCAAGGAAGCGTTGAATGCGCACGTTCCTCAGCGGTGCAGTCCTGAGCCTGGCCATGGCCCCGCTGGCGATGGCCGAGCCCCGGTCATTCGCGGTTACCGACCCCAGCGGCCAATTTCTGCTGGAGGTGTTATTCGCCGAGCTGCCCAAGGAGCCCGAGCACCTGGCCCCGGTGCTGATCACCGTGCGCGATCGGCAGACGCTGGAAACCTTGCAGCAGTTGCAGACGCAAATGGACGACCCGCCCGAACCTGGCGCCGAAGGCACCAGCGACTGGCTCAGCGGCCCGTATGGCGTGCTCAACTTTGGCGACTTCAACTTCGATGGCCGCCAGGATGTTGCCATTCGCGATGCCAGCGAAGTGATGGAGATTGGCACCTATCGCTACAACGTCTATCTGCAGGATGCCCAGCAGCGTACCTGGGCCTTGCACCCTGCCCTGACCGAGCTTGCCCGTGATACACCGCTGGGCCTGTTCCAGCTCGACAGCGCCACGCGCACCTTGCGCGTGCAAACCCAGCGCGGCTGCTGCTGGCGCCGCGACGCCAACTGGCAGTTCAAGGGCGGCGAACTGCTGCTGGCCAGCGCCGTCACCGAAGAAGAAATCCCGCCCAACGAAAGCCAGGGCACCAGCATGCCCCGTGGCTACGTGCAGCGCACCCGCGGCGCGCTGCACGACGGCACGTGGCAGGAGCAGACGCGTATCGAAGGGCCGATCACTGAAAGCCCGCAAATGCTCATTGGCACCCTGGACGGCAAGCTACCGGTGCAGCTGTGGTTCCAGGACCAGGGCGCGGTGATCATCGGCGAGCTGCGCTACACCCAAAGCGGCAGCGGCGCGCCCATCCAGTTGGTCGGTGAGCGTGACGACTACGACGACAAACCCAATGTGTACCTCTTCGAGTTCGCCGACGATGGCCGCCAGACCGGCATCTGGCGCATGACTGCCGACATGGGCGACCCAGGCGCCTACACCGGCACCTGGATAGACAAGGTGTACAGCAAAAAGCCCGAGCTGGCCCTGCACCTGCGCCATGGCGGCCCGGAACCTGCGGCCACGCAACTGGGCGATGTTGCGCCCGACCAGCGCAGCGGGCGCTACCAGATGCTGGATGATTTCCTCGGCCGCAACGGTTACCTGGACCTCGCCGTGCTGCCAGAGCGCGATGCCGAAGGGCGCGAGATCGCCCAGTTCAGCCTGCGCCTTGAAGACAGCAAGACCGGCGCGCCGATCATCAGCGAGCAGCACCGTGTGCCGATGGAGGCTGACAACCTGATCATCGTGCGTGAGGCGCAGGCGTCCAAAGGCAATGGGGCTTACCACATTCAGTTGGTCAAAGGCTTTGCGGTGGTGAAGTACAACGCCGCCCCCGACAACCCGCAAATGATGACCGGGATGTATCGCAAGCAGCCGTAAACGGGCTGGGAATCAGGCCAATGGGGGTGATTCCATGGTTCTGTACAAACCAATTCTCGCCAGACATATCTCCTCGTGGCGAGCGGGCTTGCCCCGCGTTGGGCTGCGAAGCAGCCCTAAAACCTTCAATTCAAAAGGTAACCCTGAGGGCTGCGGCGCAGCCCAACGCGGGGCAAGCCCGCTCGCCACAAAGGCGCCCATCAGACCAGCTCCCTCTCACCCCAAAACAACGCCCTGCAACCGCTCCCACAAGCGCTGCACATGCTCACGCTCGGTCGGCAGCGCCCCAACCGATACCCGCACCATCCATTCCCCCTGCAAGGTCGCCGGCGTCACATAGGCATCGCCCGACGCATTGAGCCGGTCCGCCCAACTGCGGGTATGCGCATCCAACTGCGCTCCCGCAAGCCCAGCCGGGCGATGGCGGATACAGAGGGTTTGCAACGGCACCGGCGCCAGTAGCTCCCAATCTGCCGCAGCCTGCACCTGCTCGGCCAACCAGTGGGCATTGTCCAAGTCACGTCGCAGCCGCTGCTGCAACGCCTCGACCCCCTCGCAGCGCAGCATGAACCACAGTTTCAGCGCGCGGAACCTGCGCCCAAGCGGAATACCCCAATCACGCAGGTTCTTCACCTCGCCATCCACCGCCGATTGCAGGTAGCTGGGGTTGGTGCTCATCACCCGGATCAGGTGCTGCGGATCGCGCACGTAATAAATCGAACAGTCGAACGCCACCCCCAACCACTTGTGCGCGTTGACCACCACCGAATCCGCAAGCTCGATGCCGTCCCACATCCAGCGGCACTCCGGCAGAATCATCGCCGAGCCTGCCATGGCCGAGTCCACATGCAGCCACAGCTGGTAAGCCTGGGCGATTTCGCCGACCGGGCGCAGCGGGTCCAGTGCAGTGGTGGCGGTGGTGCCGGTAGTGGCCACCACCGCGCACGGCTGGTTGCCCACCGCCAGGTCTTGGGCGATGGCCTCGCGCAGGGCTTCAGGGCGCATGGCGAACTGCTCGTCGGTGGCGATCAGGCGAATGTTGTCGCGGCCAAAACCTGCCAGCAGCGCGGCTTTGTCCACCGAGCTATGGGCTTGGGCGCTGACGTAGACGATCAGTGGCTTGGCTTGGGACTGCAGGCCACCGCGCACCAGGGCGTAATCGGTCGCCCGTTCGCGGGCGCAGATCAGCGCAACCAAGGTGCTGCTGGAGGCGGTGTCCTGCATCACCCCGCTCCACTGGGCCGACAAGCCCAGCAACTGGCGCAGCCAATCCAGGGTGGTTTCCTCCAGCTCACTCAGCGCCGGGCTGGACTGCCACGACAGCCCCAACACGCCAAGCCCGGTGCTGAGAAAGTCACCCAGCACCGAAGACAGCGTGCCATTGGAGGGGAAATAACCATAGAAATCCGGGTGCTGCCAATGGGACAGGCCCGGCATCAGTAGCTGGTCGACATCCTGCAGAATCGCCTCGAAGGGCTCGCCCTGCTGCGGGGCGCCGCCGGGCAACGCAGCTTTGAGATAGCCGGGTTCGACCTGAGCCATCACCGGGCGCTGGGCAATGTTCTGGCGGTAATCGGCGATCAGATCGATCAGTTGGTGGCCATGCTGGCGGAATTGTTCGGGGGTCACGAAGGTGCTCCTGGGGTGAGGCCGGCTCAGCCGACACAGTGCCAGCAGTCTAGAACCCTGCGCCGCCGGCAATAACCCCACTTCATGCATAGCTGCTATGGCAAAGGCGCATGCCCGCCGTGCACGCCGAACTGCGACTGGCGCCACAGCTCGTAGACCCGGTTACGCAGCCAGCGGTGCTCGGCCGAGGCCTGCAAGCGCTGATGCCACACCACCCAGTAGCGCTGGGTGTGCTGAACAAAGTCCAGGGGCCGCCAGGCCAGACCATGCAGGCGGGCGAGCTGGCAAGCGATGTGTTCCGGCACCGTAGCCAGCGCCTGGCCGTTGCCCAGTACCTGCACCATGGCGCTGAAAAACGGCACTTCGAGGCTCACCCGGCGCTGTAGCCCCTGGCTGCGCAGATGGCGGTCGATGAAGCTGTCCTTGTCGCCGCCACCGGATACGCGCACATGCTTGTAGGCCAGGTAATCGTCCTGGCTGAGGGTGCTGCGGGCAGTCAGCGGATGGTCATGGCACATTAGCGCCACCGCATGGTCTTCGCCCAGCAGCCGCCCGTGCAGGTTGGGCGGCGACTCATCGAACAGCGTGGTCGCCAAGTCGATCTCGCCGCTGGCCAGCAGCGCGTACTGCCCGGCCTGCCAAGTGCGGTATTCCAGCGATACGCCGGGGGCTTCGCGTTCCAAGGCACTGACCAGCAGCGGCAGCATGTGCTCGGCAACATAGTCGGAGGCGGCCAGACAGAAGCGCCGCTCACAGCGTGCCGGGTCAAAGGCTGCGGGTTGGCGCAGGGCGATGAGTTCGTCGAGCACCTGGCGTAGCGGCTCCACCAGGGTTTCGGCATGTTCACTGAGCACATAGCTGCGGCCCTGGCGGATCAGCAAGGGGTCGCCGAAGGCTTCGCGCAGGCTGGCCAGTTGGCGGCTCAGGGCACTCTGGCTGCAACCCAGGCGCTCTGCGGCGTGGCTGAGGTTTTTCAGTTGCAGCAGGCAGTCGAGGGTACGCAGGTGGGCAAGGCTGAGGGAGGCGAAGGTTGGGGTCATCGGCGCTGGGTCCCGGACGCTGGCGAGGGCTGTCCCAGCCCACGGTAACCTAAGGTAGGCGGCCAGGTGTAGGAGCGGCCTTGTGTCGCGAAAGGGCTGCGCAGCAGCCCCGGCAATTCTGCATGAGGCCCGGATTTCAGGGCCGCTGCGCGCCCCATCGCGGCACAAGGCCGCTCCTACAGAGATCGCGTCCAGCCGCGATAGTGATGCTAAATGCGGCCTCTGTGGAAGCTAGGTACAGATCAGTCCGTCAGGCCGACATAGACGTTCTGCACGTCTTCGTTTTCGTCGATGGCCTCGAGGAAGGCTTCGACTTCGGCCAGGGCTTCGGCGCTCAGGCTGGCCGCGCTGACGGGGTTTTTAGGCGTGTAGCCGATCTTTGCCGACGTGACGGTGAAGCCTTGCGCCGGCAGCGCCTTCTGTACAGCGTCAAGGTCGGTGGTATCGGTGATGAACAGCGCCGAGCCCGGCTCTTCGCCTTCTTCGCAATCCTGGGCGCCGGCTTCGATGGCCGCTTCGTCACGGTCGCCGTCGCCAGTGGCTTCGATCAGGCCCACATGGTTGAAGTCCCAGGCAACCGAACCGCTGGCGCCCAGTTGGCCCTTGCGGAACAACACGCGGATTTGCGCAACGGTGCGGTTGACGTTGTCGGTCTGGCACTCGACGATCAGCGGCACCTGGTGCGGGGCGAAACCTTCGTAGGTGACGGCGGTGTACTGGATGGCATCGCCGTCCAGGCCCGCACCCTTACGGATGGCGCGCTCGAGGGTTTCACGGGTCATCGAGGCTTTCTTGGCCTGTTCGACGGCCAGGCGAAGGCGCGGGTTCATGTCCGGGTCGGCGCCGGATTTGGCGGCGATCTGGATCTCCTTGGCCAGTTTGCCCATGATCTTGCCCTTGGCGTTGGCCGCGGTCTCTCTATGCTTGGCTTTCCACTGTGCGCCCATTTCAGCTCTCTTGTTTCAGGGGCCGGTTCAGGAAGCGACCGGCCAAAAAAGTGGGGAGAGTTTATACGCCCTCGCGCCTGCGTTCGACAACAAATCGTGCAGCCGCCTCATCGGCGGCGCTGCAACCAGGCCGCACCCAGGCCGCTCAGGCAGATCACGCCAATCCCCACTTGCGTGGTGCCATCCGGCACCTGGCCAAACACCGCCCAGCCCAGCAAGCCGGCGAACACGATCTGGCAATAGCTGAATGGCGCCAGCAAGGCCGGCGCTGCGTAGCGAAACGCCTGGGTCAGCAGCAGGTGCGCGGTCATGCCGCAGCCGCCAAGGCCAAGCATCAGCAGCACGTGCGACCACTGCGGCGTCTGCCAGAAAAACGGCACCAGCGCGGTCATCACCAGGGTATTGCACAGCCCTGCATAGAAATTGCTGGTGGTCGGGCTGTCGTGGGCGGCCAGAATGCGCGTGAGCAACTGGTAGAAGCAAAAGCCTAAAGCCGAGCCCAACGGGAACAGGATGGCCGGGGTGAACATCGCCCCGCCGGGGTGCACCACCACCAGCACGCCTATGAAGCCCATTACCACCGCCGCCCATTGCCCGGCGCTGACGCGCTCCTTGAGCAACGGCACCGACAGCGCCGTGACCATCACCGGGGCGAGGAAGTTGACCGAGGTGGCCTCGGCCAAGGGCAGGTATTGCAGCCCTGCGGTAAACAGCAGGCTGGTACTGAGCAGGCTCAAGGCGCGCAGGGTCTGCAACAGTGGACGGCGGGTGCGCAGCACCGCAAGGCCAGCCTTGGGCAGGAAAATCCCTGCCATCAGCAAGGTATGCACGACGTAGCGTGCCCAGACCACCATGATTACCGGGTAGATGCCGCCGAGAAACTTCGACAGCCCATCGTGGCTGGCGAACAGGAACGTGGCGACCACCACCAGGACGATCCCGCGCAGCGGCTGGTTGACTCCGGACAGCGGCGTACTGGAACTCATGCGGCCCTCAGGCGATGGCCCAGGCCAGGCACCTGGGCATGGGCCGATTCTAGAAGACAACGGCCGGGTTGAACATTGCGCCACACCGGGACAATGTTCCGGGTGGTTCATTTTGTGCGCTTATCGACCACTTTTACACCCGCAAGTGCCACCGCCCCACTCATTCGCCCAACGGCCCGACCTGTTTGAGCCGTTCGCTGGCTGGCACCGGGCGGCCATACAGGTAGCCCTGGAAGTTGGAACAGCCTTCGGCCATCAGCCGCTCCATCTGCTCTGGCGACTCCACGCCCTCGGCGGTGGTCTTGATCATCAGGCTGTTGGACAGCTCGGTGATGGCGCGGATGATCGACATCGCCTCGCGGCTGTCGCACATGTCGTGGACGAACGACTTGTCGATCTTGATCCGGTCGAACGGGAACGAACGCAGGTAGCCCAGCGACGAATAGCCGGTGCCGAAGTCGTCCAGCGAAATCGCCACGCCGAGGTCTTTGAGGGCACGCAGCATGCGGATGTTTTCGTCGCTATTGCCCAGCAGCACGGACTCGGTGATTTCCAACTCAAGGCGTGTGGCCGGCAGCCCGGAGTCCGCCAGGGCCAAGGCGACGATATCGATCAGGTTGGCGTTCTTGAACTGCACCGGCGACAGGTTCACCGAGACGGTTTGATCGGAGTCCCAACCCGCTGCTTCCTGGCAGGCAAGGTTGAGCGCGCGGGTGCCAAGTTCGTGGATAAGCCCGGTTTCTTCGGCGATCGGAATAAAGTCCATAGGCATGATCATGCCGCGCGACGGGTGCTCCCAGCGCATCAGCGCTTCGTAACCGGTGATCGCGTTATTTTGCGGGTCGACCACTGGCTGGTAGTGCAGTTGCAACTGGCCCAAGTGCAGCGCGGTGCGCAGGTCGGTCTCGACCAGGCGCCGCTGACGGGCGGCAACATCGAGCTCCACATGGAAACATTCGAAGCGGTTACGCCCGTTGCGCTTGGCCTCGTACAAGGCCATGTCGGCGTAGCCCAGCAATTGCTCGGCGTGTTCGTGGTCACCGGGCGCGATGGCCACGCCAATGCTTGCCCCCACCGTGAACTGGTGGCCTTCGATGCGAAACGGCGGGCTGATGGCCGCGATCAGGCGCTGCGCGGTGTTGCGCGCAGCATCACGGCTTTCAAGGCCGGTGAGCACGATGGCAAACTCATCGCCACCCAGCCTGGCCAGGGTGTCGTGCTCGCGCAGCTCGCGGCGCAGGCGCTTGCCCAGGGCGCGCAGCAGCTTGTCACCAAAGGCGTGGCCGAGGGTGTCGTTGATATTCTTGAAGTTATCCAGGTCCAGGCACAGCGCGGCGGTCAGCCTGCCGCTGTCTTCACCACGCAGCAAGGCCTGCTTGAGCCGCTCGTGGAACAGGGTGCGGTTGGGCAGGCCGGTCAGCGCATCGTGGTGGGCCATGTGGTGAATCTGGGCGTGGGCGGCCAGCTCTTCGGTGGCATCCTCAGCGACGAACAGCACGTAGTCGCCCTGCCCTTCGCGGTTCTGGCAAAGCATGGCGCGGCTGCGCAAGGTGCGCGCACCGGCGGCGGTATCGACGCGGGTTTCTGCGCTGTAGCCCTTGGTGCTGCGCGCACCACGGCCAAGCTGTTGTTGCAGGTAGTCGGCAGCGGCCGCCGGCAGGCCCTGGCCCGGCAATTTGCCGATCATGCTCACGCCCTGGCCGCCGAACAGGCGCTCGGCCTGCTGGTTGGCCAGCAGGATCTCGCGGCTTTGCAGGTCCTGCACAATCACGCTGGCCGGGATATTGGCGATGACCGAGTCGAGGAACTGCGACAGCGTGGTCATTTCCTGGCTGTATTGCTCGGCAAGCTCCTTGGCCTTGAGCAGCTCAAGCTCCTGATGACGGCGCTCGGAAATATCGCGGGTGATCTTGGCGTAGCCAATCAACTGGCCGCTGTCTTCGTCGCGGATCGGCTCGATTACCACACTGGTCCAGAAATGCGAGCCGTCCTTGCGCTGGCGAATGCCATCAGCCTGGAACCGCCCTTCAAGGCGTGCAGTGGCAAGGCTCAGGGCGGGTAGCCCGGCGTCGCGGTCGGTCTGGGTGTAGAACACCGAGAAGTGCTGGCCGACGATCTCGTCGCTGCAGTAGCCCTTGGCGCGCTCGGCGCCAGCGTTCCAGTTGACCACGTGGCCCTTGGTGTCGAGCATATAGATGGCGTAGTCGCGCACCCCTTGCACCAACAGACGGAAGTGGCGCTCCTGCTCACGTTGGGCCAATTGCGCGCGGTACTGCTCGGTGCAGTCGCGGGTGATCTTGGCAAAGCCCACCAGTTGCCCCGCTTCATCGCGCACCGCCTCGATCAGCACATGGGCGCGAAACGCCGAGCCATCCTTGCGCAGGCGCCAGCCATGCTCTTCGAAGCGCCCGGTGCTGCGCGCCTGCTCAAGGTTGCGCGCAGGCACCCCCGCCGCGCGTTCTGCCTCGCTGTAGAACAACGAGTAGTGCTGGCCGACGATCTCATTGGCGGTATAGCCCTTGGCGCGCTGTGCCCCGGGGTTCCAGTTGGCAACATGGCCATCAGGGGTGAGCAGATAAATGGCGTAATCCACCACGCTCTGGATCAATAGGCGGTACATCGCGTCAGAGCTTGCAGCTAACGACATGGGGGGTTACCTGAACCTGCAGACAGCACCAAAAGGAAAAGCTACCTACCCTCTGTGTCGGTCCGGGTCGGTACTTGACGATGGTGGCATTATGCCGGTTGACGGACGGTTTTTGTGCGCTTGGTCACGAAAAAACCTGCGTTGCGACTAATGTCGTAGGCCGCCGACCAAAAAGTTGCGCAGCTGCGGCTCGTCATCCAGGGCAACCTCTTCAACGGCGCGTGCAAGGCCTGCCAGCAGCGCCTGGCAAAAGCCTGCCGCGGCTGAGTCTTGTGCGTGATAGCGCAGCAGCCAAGCGGTGCGGGTGTCCGCGAGGAACTGCCCCGCCACGACGCTGCCGATGCCCTGACGGCGGTAACGCTTGAGGATGAACAGGTCAGCCAGCTCCAGCGCATTGATGCCGGGCACCTCGCTGGCCTCTATCAGCACGAAACCTGCGATAAACCCGTCGACCAGCACCAAGTGCGCGCCCCAGCCGGGCGAGTGCCAGTAACGCTGCAGGTGCGGCTCATGAATATAGAAGCGCCCGTCTACCTCGACATCCTCCTGCTCCCAGTCAGACGACTCATAGGCATAGAACTGGTAGAGGTTGCGGATCAGGTCCGCCTGCTCGGGGTGGGTCTTGAGCAGCTCGATGGGGGCTGGCATAGCGGGCTCGATAGGTGAACGGGGGGCGATTGTAGCCGGGCGGCCCGCCCCCACCAAGGGTTGCCCGATCAGCGCGCTGGCAAGGCGGCCATGGCGTCGATTTCGATCAGCATGCCATCGAGCGCAAGGCGCGGCACCGGGATCAAGGTGCACGTGGGCGTCATGGCTGAACCCCAGGGTTGGCTGGCGGCAGCGACCCATTGCTGCAGGCGCGCCTCACTGTGATCGACGATCAGCAGCGTCAGTTTGTAGACGTCGCCAAGGCCCGCGCCTTTGGATGCCAAAGCAGTCTGCAGGTTGACCAGCGCCTGCCGGGCCTGCTCGGCAAACTCGGGGGCAAGCGTACCTTGGGCATCTTCGCCGCCCTGCCCTGCAATCGATAACAGGCGGCTGCCCGCCTGCACTTCAGCAACATGGGAATAGGCGTTGGCGCTGGGGTCGTAAAGCCCCTCGGGGTTGGACAGGGTAATAACGGCTGGTTTGGTCATGCGGGCGCTCCGTCAGGGTAGATAGAGCGCCGGAGTATCAAACCTTGGGTTAACTCGAGGTCAAGCCCTGCTTACTTTTCTTCGAGCACCGCCCGCCCCTTCACCGCCTTTGGCCCGCGCCAGGCCCAGAACAGCAAGCCGGGGAACGGTGCATAGACCACGAACACCACCCACAGCATCTTGCGCTCGGCGCGCCGGTCGCTGCCGATGATGTGCCAGATGGCCCATACCTCAAGCGCGATCACCACAAGGGCGACGAAGAACCAGATCGTTCCGATTTCCATGAGCATTCTCCCGTTGGCATGTACAGCTTTGGGTAGCTGCACTGGCCAAGGGTTCAAACGGATATGGCGGACAACGTCACTGGGGGGGGGGTGGGGGTCACTTCTGGGTTGCCGCTTCAAGTGCCGCCTTCAACTGCGCAGGGTCGGCGAACTCGCGCTGCTGCACCAGGTTGCCCCTGTCCAGGGTCAACCACAGCACCTTGCCCTCGGCGCCAGCATACTGGCTGGCGACGTGGCCTTCGCGGTCCAGCATCACCCGGTAGCTATAGTCGCGCATGGCCGGCACGGCGAACAATTTGCTGATGATCGCGGGCATCCGCTGGATATCGGCAACGAACACCGCTTTACGCGCTTCCAGGTAGCCTTTCGGCGCGTCGGCCAGTGCCGCCTTGACCAGCTTGGCGCCGTCCATGTCGCGGGCCACCAGCAGTACCCGCACCTCTTCGTTCAAGGAATAGGGCTGATCGTACTGATCATTCAGCGTCCACGGCGCCAGCCGCTGGCCAGGCTCTACGGCGTGGGCAAGCAGGGGCAGCAGGCTGAACGCGAGTGCGGCAACATATTTCATGACGGCGGATCCTGGTTGGAAAGGCGGCCAGCATAGCCCAATGCCTGGGGTTTGCGTGCCGCCATGGCCAGTGTTGTCTTTCCCGACGCCGCGCCGCACACTCATCGCGCCAGCCAGGAAACGGAGTCCGCAGTGCCAACACCACGCCAGTTCAGCAAGAAGACCAGCACCAGCAACATGCTGCGCCTGAAGAACACCGACGGCAGCGCCCAGCGCCCGTTTCGCGTCGACTTCGTGCTGCTGGAGCATTTTTCCATGGCCAGTTTCACTGTAGCGATGGATGTACTGGTAACGGCCAACCTGCTGCGTGCGGACAGTTTTGCCTTCACGCCGCTGTCGCTGGCGGGCGACCGCATCATCAGCGACCTGGGCCTGGAGCTGGTGGCCACCCCGCTCGCCCCGCAGGGCCTGCGCGACGTCGATCTGCTGGTGGTCTGCGGCGGCCTGCGCACGGCCCTGAAATACCCGATCCTCGACCGTCTTCTGGCCGACTGCGCCAGCCACGGCATGACCTTGGGCGGGCTGTGGAACGGTGCCTGGTTCCTGGGCCGCGCCGGTGTGCTCGCCGACTACGGCTGCAGCGTGCACCCCGAGCAA
This sequence comes from Pseudomonas sp. SWRI51, assembly GCF_014268825.1. Classification (NCBI taxonomy): domain Bacteria; kingdom Pseudomonadati; phylum Pseudomonadota; class Gammaproteobacteria; order Pseudomonadales; family Pseudomonadaceae; genus Pseudomonas; species Pseudomonas sp. SWRI51. Next base: position 25,404 of record NZ_JABWRG010000013.1, read on the forward strand.
CGGGCAAGCCTTGCCGAGTGCAGCCCGCAAACACGCATCACCCCGGCCAGCTTCACCCTCGACCGCGACCGCCTCACCGCCGCCAGCCCCAACGGCGCCATGGAGCTGATGCTCGGCCTGGTGCGGCGCCTGCATGGTGATGCGCTGGCCGAAGGGGTCGAAGAAATCCTCTCGTTCTCGGGCGCCCGGTATCGCCAGGTGGGGCCGGGGGCGAAAAAGTCCATGAGCCTGCATTTGCGTACCATCGTCGAGCTGATGGAAAACAACCTCGAAGAAACCCTCAGCCTGGACCAGCTTGCCGCCTACTCCGGGCGCTCGCGGCGGCAGATCGACCGTTTGTTCCAGGCCCAGCTGGGCACCTCGCCGCGGCGTTATTACATGGAGTTGCGCATTACCAAGAGCCGGCGGCTGCTGCAGTATTCGGACCTATCAGTGATGGAGGTGGCGGTGGCTTGCGGGTTCGTCTCGGTGTCGCACTTCAGCAAGTGCTATGCGGCCTACTTCGGCTACCCGCCTTCGCGTGAGCAACGGCTCGGGGAATGAGAGCCGGGGCTGCTGAGAGCCTGGTGGGAGATGCCAGGGTTTTGCGCAAGCTTGTGCCGGCCTCATCGCAGGCTATCGCCAGCTCCCACTGAGACCGCGTCATCTGCGATAGTGGTACCTGGCTCAATTCCAGTGGAGCTGGCGATAGCCTGCGATGAGGCCAGCACAAGCCTGCACAAAAATGGTGGGCCTGCGCCAACCCACCGACGTTTTTCCGTTGCCCCCTCGTTGCCGCGCGTTTTTGCTTGTATGGTGTTGGCAAAGAAGGATGTTTTACCCGCACAGGAAAGACTTAGATGCCCCAACGCAATGTCATCAACGCCTCGGTCAGCCCCAAGGGTAGCCTGGAGACGCTGTCGCAACGTGAAGTCCAGCAACTGAGCGAAGTCGGTACTGGCAGCCTCTACACTCTGTTTCGCCAGTGCGCCCTGGCCATCCTCAACACCGGCGCCCATGTCGACAACGCCAAGACCATTCTCGAGGCCTACAAGGACTTCGAGGTGCGCATCCACCAACAGGATCGCGGCGTACGCCTCGAACTGCTCAACGCCCCCGCCGATGCCTTCGTTGATGGCGAGATGATCGCCAGCACCCGCGAAATGCTCTTCAGCGCCCTGCGCGACATCGTCTACACCGAAAGCGAACTGGCCAGCCAACGCATCGACCTGGAAAGCTCGCAAGGCCTCACCGACTACGTCTTCCACCTGCTGCGCAACGCACGCACCCTGCGCCCGGGCGTGGAGCCCAAAGTGGTGGTGTGCTGGGGTGGGCACTCGATCAGCAGCGAGGAATACCAGTACACCAAGAAAGTCGGCCACGAATTGGGCCTGCGCAAACTGGATATCTGCACCGGTTGCGGCCCCGGCGTGATGAAAGGCCCGATGAAGGGCGCGACCATCGCCCACGCCAAGCAGCGCATGCATGGCAGCCGCTACCTGGGCCTGACCGAACCCGGCATCATCGCCGCCGAAGCGCCGAACCCCATCGTCAACGAACTGGTGATCTTGCCCGACATCGAAAAGCGCCTTGAAGCGTTCGTGCGCGTCGGCCACGGCATCATCATCTTCCCAGGCGGCGCCGGCACGGCCGAAGAGTTCCTGTACCTGCTGGGCATCCTGATGCACCCGGACAACCGCGACCTGCCGTTCCCGGTCGTCCTCACCGGGCCGCGCAGCGCCGAGGCTTTCCTGCTGCAACTGCACGCCTTCGTGGGCGCCACCTTGGGTGAAGAAGCACAGCGCCACTACCAGATCATCATCGATGACCCGGCAGAAGTCGCCCGGCACATGGTCGAGGGCCTCAAGGAGGTCAAGCAGTTCCGCCGCGAGCGCAACGACGCCTTCCACTTCAACTGGCTGTTGAAAATCGACGAGGGCTTCCAGCACCCGTTCGATCCGACCCACGAAAACATGGCCGCGCTGGCCCTGCGCCGCAACCTGCCGCCCCACGAACTGGCGGCCAACCTGCGCCGGGCGTTCTCCGGCATTGTTGCCGGCAACGTCAAGGACAAAGGCATCCGCCTGATCGAAGAGCACGGCCCATACCAGATTCGCGGCGACGCAGCGATCCTCGACCCGCTCGGCCGGCTGCTGCAGGCATTCGTCGACCAGCACCGGATGAAACTGCCTGGCGGTGCGGCCTACGTGCCGTGTTATCAGGTCGTGACCTGACCTATACCGGGGCCGCCATTGCGGCCCCGGCTTGTTTCAGCCAGGTTCCTTGACCCAGATGAATTTTTCTTAAATCGCAGCTCCGCTATTCTTTGGCACAATCAAGCCTCAATCCGCCGCCCAGGAACCAGCATGCCTCGCGTACTGACCATTGAAGACGACGCCGTCACCGGCCAGGAAATCGTCGCCGAACTTACCAGCCACGGCCTGGATGTGGACTGGGCCGACAATGGCCGTGAGGGGTTGGCCAAGGCCATCGCCGGGGGTTACGACCTGATCACCCTGGACCGCATGCTGCCCGAAGTCGATGGCCTGACCATCGTAACCACCCTGCGCAACCTGAAAATCGCCACGCCCATTCTGATGATCAGCGCACTGTCGGACGTCGACGAGCGCGTGCGTGGCCTGCGCGCCGGTGGCGATGACTACCTGACCAAACCCTTCGCCTCTGACGAAATGGCTGCCCGCGTCGAGGTATTGTTGCGCCGCAACAGCACACCGATGACCCAGACCCGCCTGCAAGTCGCCGACCTCGAGCTGGACCTGATCAGCCATGAAGCCCGGCGCGGCGAGAGCTCGCTGAACCTGCTGCCCACCGAATACAAGCTGCTGGAATACCTGATGCGCCACTCCGGCCAGGTAATCACCCGCATGATGATCTTCGAGGAAGTCTGGGGTTACCACTTCGACCCTGGTACAAACCTGATTGACGTGCACATCGGCCGCCTGCGCAAGAAGATCGACTCCCCCGGCCAGACCCCGCTGATCCGTACCGTACGGGGTTCCGGCTATGCCATTGCCGAACCCGTCTAAAGGCTGGAGCTCCTCCACCAGCCGCCTGCTGGCGCTGTACAGCTTTCTGTTCGTGGCCTGGAGCAGCATTCTCATGGGGGTGCTGTACTTCGAGGTGTCCAGCTACCTGAACAAGCTCACCCGCCACTCAATGCTGCAACGCCAGCACCTGTTCACCCATATGAGCGGCAAGCAGCTGGACGATGCCCTGGTGGCAAGCCAGGCCTTCGAGGAGCGCAGCTTCGACGCTTACGGTTTGTTCGACGCGCAGCTCAACCCCATTGGTGGGCGCATCCGCAGCATTCCACCGGAGCTTGGCCTGGACGGCAAGATTCACGAACTCAAGCGCTGCCTGGATGCCGATGACCCTCACCTGCCCCGCGACAGCTGCGACGCGGTGGCGATCCGCGCCCAGGATGGCCGCTGGCTGGTGCTGGTGCGCGACAACGGTTCGCTGTTCGTGGTCACGCGGATCATTCTGCACGCCTTGCTGTGGGGCATCTCGCTGACCTTGATACCGGGTTTTGCCGGCTGGTACCTGCTGCGGCGTCGCCCGCTCAAGCGTATCCGCGCCATCCAGGCGCAGGCCGACCTGATCGTGGCTGGCGACCTCACCCACCGCTTGCCGCTGTCGAGCCGGCGCGACGAACTGGACATGCTGGCGGCCATCGTCAACGCCATGCTCGACCGTATCGAGCGGCTGATGCACGAGGTCAAAGGCGTGTGCGACAACATTGCCCACGACCTGCGCACCCCGTTGACGCGGCTGCGTGCACAGTTGTACCGGATTCGCCAGCAAAGCCCGGCAGGTTCTGCCGAAGGCGAGGCGCTGGACCAGGCGATCAGTGAAACCGACACGCTGATGGCGCGTTTTCGGGGCTTGCTGCGCATCAGCGAGCTGGAAGACCGCCGCCGTCGAGCAGGTTTCCAGCAGCTAGACCCACAAGCCTTGCTGGCCGAACTGCATGACTTCTACCTGCCGCTGGCCGAGGACGGCGGTATCCGCCTGGCGCTGGTACAGCCTGAACAGTTGAGCAAGCTGCATGGGGACCGCGAACTGTTGTTCGAAGCGCTGGCTAACCTGGTGGGCAACGCGATCAAGTTCACCCCCGAAGGTGGGCAGGTGCGTGTGACCGCACGCCAGGACGAGGCTGCAGTGCACATTGCCATCGAGGACAGCGGGCCGGGGATTCCAGTGGATGAGCGCGAGGCGGTGCTCAAGCGTTTTTACCGCAGTGAAGAGGGCCATCGCCATGCAGGGTTCGGGCTGGGGTTGTCGATCGTCGCGGCGATCGTCGACCTTCACGGGTTCGGGCTTGAGGTGGGCAGCAGTGAGCTGGGGGGCGCGAAACTGGTGCTGCACTGCCCGCTGGGTGGGGCCGGCAGGTAGACCCTGCCGAACTCCCGTGTAGGAGCGGCCTTGTGTCGCGAAAGGGCTGCATAGCAGCCCCCAAGATCTCTGTCTGACACAAAATCATGGGGCTGCTACGCAGCCCTTTCGCGGCACAAGGCCGCTCCTACAGGGGCGCGTAAGTGCTGATTAGTCAGCCAGGCGCCAGGTAGTCGCGCCTTTGCTGTCTTCCAGCACCACGCCCATGGCAGTGATCTGGTCACGGATGCGGTCGGACTCAGCCCAGTTCTTGTCGGCACGCGCCTGCAGACGCGCCTGGATCAGCGCCTCCACCTCGGCAGCATCGACCTTGCCCTCGGCCCCTGCACGCAGGAAGTCATCAGCATCCAGCTGCAACACGCCCAGCACATCGCCCAGCTCACGCAGACGGCCGGCAAGGCCAGCAGCAGCCTGCGCATCGCTCTCGCGCACGCGGTTGATCTCGCGCACCAGGTCGAACAGCACGGCGCAGGCTTCAGGGGTGCCGAAGTCGTCGTTCATCGCTGCGGCAAAACGCTCGACATAGGCCTCGCCACCTAGTGCGGCGACCCGTGGCAGGCCACGCAGCGCATGGTAGAAGCGCTCCAGGGCGCCTTTGGCGTCACGCAGGCTGTCTTCCGAGTAGTTGATAGCGCTGCGATAGTGGCTGGCCACCAGCAGGTAACGCACTACCTCCGGGTGATACTTCTCCAGTACGTCACGAATGGTGAAGAAGTTGTTCAACGACTTGGACATCTTCTCGCCGTTGATCCGGATCATGCCGCAGTGCATCCACGAAGCTGCGTACTGCTTGCCAGTGGCCGCCTCGCTTTGCGCGATCTCGTTTTCGTGGTGCGGGAACTCGAGGTCGCTGCCACCGCCATGAATGTCGAAGCTCTCGCCCAGGCAGCAGGTGGACATCACCGAGCACTCGATGTGCCAGCCCGGCCGGCCAGGGCCCCATGGCGATTGCCAGTGCGGCTCGCCAGGCTTGACGCCCTTCCACAGCACGAAATCCAGTGGGTCCTGCTTGGCCTCGTCGACCTCGATGCGCGCACCGATGCGCAGGTCTTCGATTTTCTTGCGCGACAGCTTGCCGTAGCCGACGAACTTGCCGACCCGGTAGTACACGTCACCATTACCTGGCGCGTAGGCATAGCCCTTGTCGATCAGGGTCTGGATCATGGCGTGCATGCCGGCGATATGGTCGGTGGCACGCGGCTCCTGATCGGGCGGCAGGATGTTCAGGCGACGCTCGTCTTCGTGCATCGCATCGATCATGCGCGCGGTCAGTGCGTCGAACGCTTCGCCGTTCTCGTTGGCCCGATTGATGATTTTGTCATCGATATCGGTGATGTTGCGCACGTAGGTCAGGTCGTAGCCACTCTTGCGCAGCCAGCGGGTCACCAGGTCGAAGGCCACCATGCTGCGGCCGTGGCCGAGGTGGCAGTAGTCGTACACGGTCATGCCGCAGACATACATGCGCACCTTGTTGCCATCGAGCGGCTTGAAGGGTTCCTTGGTCTTGCTCAGCGTGTTGTAGATGTTAAGCACGGTGTTTCCTCAGCTGCCCCAGGAGTCACGCAGGGTGACAGTGCGGTTGAACACCGGGCGGCCCGGCTGGCTGTCTTTCAGGTCGGCGCAGAAGTAGCCTTCACGCTCGAACTGGAAGCGGTCTTCAGGTTGCGCCTGGCCCAGCGAAGGCTCGGCACGGCAGCCGGTCAGCACTTGCAGCGAATCGGGGTTGATGTTGTCGAGGAAGCTGCCGCCGTCTTCGGTTTTTTCCGGGTTGGCGGAGCGGAACAGGCGGTCGTACAAACGCACTTCGCACTCTACGCTGGCTGCCGCTGGCACCCAGTGGATCACGCCCTTGACCTTGCGGCCTTCAGGGTTTTTGCCCAGGGTGTCCGGGTCGTACGAGCAACGCAGCTCGACGATGTTGCCGTCGGCGTCCTTGATGGCTTCGTCGGCGCGGATCACGTAGCTGCCGCGCAGGCGTACTTCACCGGCCGGTTCCAGGCGCTTGTAGCCCTTTGGCGGCTCTTCCATGAAGTCGTCGCGGTCGATGTACAGCTCGCGCGCGAACGGCAGCACGCGCACGCCCATGTCTTCCTTCGGGTGGCGCGGCAGTTCAAGCTGCTCGACCTGGCCTTCGGGGTAGTTGGTGATGACCACTTTCAGCGGGCGCAGCACGCACATGGCGCGCGGGGCGCTGCGGTCGAGGTTGTCACGGATGCTGAACTCGAGCATCGACATGTCGACCACACCGTCGGAGCGGTTGGTACCGACCATGTCGCAGAAATTGCGGATCGAGGCCGGGGTGTAGCCACGACGGCGGAATCCCGACAGGGTCGACATGCGCGGGTCGTCCCACGCCTGCACGTGGCCTTCATCTACCAATTGCTTGAGCTTGCGCTTGGAGGTGATGGTGTAGTTGAGGTTCAGGCGGCTGAACTCGTACTGGCGCGGGTGCGCCGGGACCGGCAGGTTGTCGAGGAACCAGTCGTACAACGGGCGGTGGCCTTCGAACTCCAGGGTGCAGATCGAGTGGGTGATGCCTTCGATGGCATCCGACTGACCGTGGGTGAAGTCGTAGTTGGGGTAGATGCACCACTTGTCACCGGTCTGGTGGTGGTGGGCGTGGCGGATGCGGTACAGGATCGGGTCGCGCAGGTTCATGTTCGGCGACGCCATGTCGATCTTGGCGCGCAGCACGCGCTCACCGTCCTTGAACTCGCCGGCTTTCATGCGGGCGAACAGGTCCAGGTTTTCCTCGACGCTGCGCTCGCGGAACGGGCTGTTCTTGCCAGGCTCGGTGAGGTTGCCGCGGTATTCCTTGGCCTGATCAGGGGTCAGGTCGCAGACATAGGCCTTGCCACGCTTGATCAGCTCGACTGCCCAGTCGTGCAACTGGTCGAAATAGTCGGAGGCGTAACGCACGTCACCGGCCCAGTCGAAGCCCAGCCATTTCACATCGCTCTGGATGGCGTCGATGTATTCCTGGTCTTCCTTGGCCGGGTTGGTGTCGTCGAAACGCAGGTGGCAGACACCGCCGAACTCTTTGGCCAGGCCGAAGTTCACGCAGATCGACTTGGCGTGGCCGATGTGCAGATAGCCGTTGGGCTCTGGCGGGAAGCGGGTGACGATGCTGGAGTGCTTGCCCGAGTCCAGGTCGGCCTGGATGATCGGCCGCAGGAAGTTTGCAGGGACGGCGGGGGCGCCTTTGGCAGCGGCGTTTGGCGCGTTTTCGGCAGTGGGCTTGCTCATAGGGTCCTTGAATGCAGGTAGCCGGCCGGGTAGGCCGATTGAATCAAAGGGCCTATCATAGCCGAAGCAGTCAAGCCGCTGACACCCGCGCACGTACAATCTCACGTGATTTGTAGCAGCATTTTGTCGCCTGCGCGGGTCGAAACCGGCAGAATGGCCGCCCGGCGCCTGGCGCCCCCTATTTCCGACGCCTTGAGAGCGAACTTAAGCATGTCCAAAGTCAAACTGAGCACCAACCACGGCGACATCGTCCTGCAACTGAACGCCGAAAAAGCACCGATCACCGTTGCCAACTTCCTGGCCTACGTCGAAGCTGGCCACTACAGCAACACCGTGTTCCACCGCGTGATCAAGGGCTTCATGATCCAGGGCGGCGGTTTCGAGCCTGGCATGAATGAAAAGCGTGACAAGCGTGCCAGCATCCAGAACGAAGCCGACAACGGCCTGAAAAACACCAAGTACAGCATCGCCATGGCCCGCACCATGGAGCCGCACTCCGCGTCTGCCCAGTTCTTCATCAATGCTTCCGACAACGACTTCCTCAACCACAGCGGCAAGAACACCCAGGGCTGGGGCTATGCGGTGTTTGGCGAAGTGATCGAAGGCCGTGAAGTGGTCGACGCTATCGAAAAGGTCGCCACCGGTTCCAAAGCAGGCCACCAGGACGTACCTAAAGAAGACGTGATCATCGAGAAAGCCGAGATCATTGAGTGATTCTGCTGATCTCCGATCTGCACCTGCAAGAAGAGCGCCCGGACATTACCCGGGCGTTTGTTGATCTGCTCGACGGCCGCGCCCGCCACGCCAGGGCGCTGTACATTCTCGGCGACTTCTTCGAGGCATGGATCGGTGACGATGCCATGACGCCGTTCCAGCAATCGATCTGCCAGGCCCTGCGCCGGTTGAGCGATAGCGGCACGGCGGTGTACCTGATGCATGGCAACCGCGATTTCCTGATCGGCAAGGCCTTTTGCCAGGCCGCTGGCTGCACCCTGCTGGCCGACCCCAGCGTGGTCCAGCTTGGCGGCGAGCCAGTCTTGCTGATGCATGGCGACACGTTATGTACCCGCGATGTCGGCTACATGAAGATGCGCCGCTACCTGCGTCACCCGGTAACCCTGTGGGTTTTGCGCCACCTGCCGTTGGCTGCTCGCCGCCGGCTGGCGCGCAAGCTGCGCAGCGAAAGCCGTGCACAGACGCGCATGAAGGCGACCGAAATTGTCGATGTAACGCCCGAGGAAGTGCCCAAGGTGATGGCCGCCCATGGTGTTCGCACGTTGGTGCACGGCCATACCCACCGCCCTGCAATTCACAAGCTGGTGGTCAATGACCAGCCAGCACGGCGGATAGTGCTGGGTGACTGGGACCGCCGCGGCTGGGCGCTGCAGGTGGACGAACAAGGCTTTGCCTTGGCGCCGTTCGAGTTTTCCTGAATGCCGGCATCCACCTGAATCAACCGCGATGCTCTTACACCGACCGCGTGAAGTCCGCTTCACCGGTCCTACACCACCTACACTGTGCAGGTTGCCTCTGATCATCAGGAGCCTGGCATGGACGACCAACCTCAGGGTAAACCACCCACCTTCTGGCAAATGTTGCACAGCATCCTCGCCGCCGCACTGGGCGTGCAAAGCGGCAAGAACCGCGCCCGCGACTTTACCCATGGCAAAGCCAGCCATTTCATCGCCATGGGCGCCGTCTTCACGCTGTTGTTCATTCTGGTACTGATCGGCCTGGTCCAGTTGGCCATGCACCTGACCGCGCGCTGAGCGCCCAGGCAAAAACGCCTGCCGAATGGCTCTGGCAGGCGCCCTGCTGTATCACGGTTTGCACAACTGGCTACTGGTGGCTGACCCAGTACACGGCGGTGACCACCACCAGCACGATCAGGCACAGAATCGCCCAGGCATCGACACTGCTGTCTGCTTTGCGGACCTTGGTCAAGTTACCCATTGCATTGCCTCTTGTAGTGATTATGGGAATGCACTTCACCAGCAGCAGTTAAGTCCAGCAATGCCCTTTGCTCAAGCAGGGTCTTTCAATAGTCGACGGGTGACGCAAGAAACGGGTAACGGAAGTCCGACGGCCTGCCTTCGGCGCTGTAGCGCTTGAAATCGATACCGTAGTCACTCTGCTCAAGCAACTTCAGCCAGCGCTGTGCCTTGGCGCCATCGACCGATTGCAGCACCGGCACCTGATGTTCGCGCACCCCGTCGCGGGCAAGGCTCACACCATGGGCATCATCATGCAGCATGACCATGGCCCAGCCGCCAAGGCTGAAGTGCCCGCCCATAAGCACACCCAGGCGGCCATCGATACGCGCGCGCAGCGCTTCGGGCGAGCTGTTGACAGCGCTGAACACCACGTCCCGGCCAGGCACGCGGCCGGCCTCTTCGAAAGCACGCATGGCGCCGAAGGCCATTTCGTCGTTGGCCGACCATACCAGGCGGGTGTCGGGATAACGCTGCACAAGCATGCCTGCCTGTTCGTAGGCACGCTCACGACTCCAGCCGCCGTATACCACTTGGCGCAGGCGCACCTGAGGGAAGTCGGCAAGGGCGCGGCGCATGCCCTGCTCGCGCAACAGCGAGGCTGGCGTGGTCTTGACCCCGACGAACGCCACCAGGTCGACAGGGCCGCTGCCTTTGGGCAACAAGGCGACCATCTCGCGCAGCATCTGGTAACCAGCCTGCTCGTCGTTGACCGTCAGGGTGCCGAGCACCTGTGCGTACTTACCCGGCTGGGCCTGAATGCTACGAGCCTGGCTGGCCGTCAGGCCGTTGTTGACCAGAAACAGCTTGACCCCGGTGCCCTGCGACAAGCGGATTATCTCGGGGGCGATGTACTGTTCGTTGACCAGCACCAGATAGTCCGGCCGCTTCGGCCCCTGCAGAATATCGCGGGCCTGGGACAGCGTCCGTTCCGGGCTGCGCTCACTGTATTCAACCTTCAGACTCATGCCTAGGTCCTGCGCGGCTGCCTGCATGAAACGGCTGTAGCTGCTCCAGAACACCTCACTGGAGGAGCCTGGGTTAAGAAACACTACTGAAGCTGCGTGCACGTTGGCTGCCAGTGGCAGGCTCAGGCACAAGCTTTGGCACAGCGCCTTGAGCATGCGATAACACCCCTTGAAACAAATGCACCAGTATAAACCCGTCCGGCGGCGCGACGAACAAATGGCAGTCAGTCTCACTTAGTCCGTTTGGTTCTTTTCATATGCAAAAACATCACTTTAGCGCATAAACCCAACCTGCTATCGTTCCCCGGCTCCGAACCGGAGTGCGCGGCCGTGCGCGCGAATAGCTGCATGCAGCCTGAGACAGGACTTTTATGTACGTATACGACGAGTACGATCAGCGGATCATCGAGGACCGCGTCAAGCAGTTTCGTGATCAGACCCGCCGCTACCTGGCCGGTGAGCTGAGCGAAGAAGAATTCCGCCCTCTGCGCCTGCAGAACGGCCTTTATGTCCAACGCTTCGCCCCGATGCTGCGCGTCGCCGTGCCCTACGGCCAGCTGAACGCGCGCCAGGTCCGCACGCTGGCCAAGATCGCCCGCGACTACGACAAGGGCTACGCGCACATCTCCACCCGCCAGAACGTGCAGTACAACTGGCCGGCACTGGAGGACGTCCCGGACATCCTCGCTGAACTGGCCACCGTGCAGATGCACGCCATCCAGACCAGCGGCAACTGCCTGCGCAACACCACCACCGACCAGTTCGCAGGTGTAGCGGCCGACGAAATCATCGACCCGCGCCCGTGGTGTGAAATCGTCCGTCAATGGACCACTTTCCACCCCGAATTCGCCTTCCTGCCGCGCAAGTTCAAAATTGCCATCAATGGCTCGAAGCAAGACCGCGCAGCCATCGAAGTGCACGATATCGGCCTGGAGCCGGTGTACAACGAGGCCGGCGAACTGGGCTTCCGCGTGCTGGTCGGCGGCGGCCTGGGCCGTACCCCGGTGGTGGGCTCGTTCATCAACGAGTTCCTGCCGTGGCAGGACCTGATTAGCTACCTCGACGCCATCCTGCGCGTGTACAACCGTTACGGGCGCCGTGACAACAAGTACAAGGCGCGGATCAAGATCCTGGTCAAGGCCCTTACCCCTGAAGTGTTCGCCGAAAAGGTCGAGGCCGAAATGGTCCACCTGCGCGGCGGCAGCAGCACCCTGACCGAGGCCGAAGTGCAGCGCGTATCGCGCCATTTCATCGACCCCGAGTACCTGGCGCTGGAAAACGTCGATTACAGCGCTTTGGACGCCGAGAACCCAGGCTTTGCCCGCTGGCGCTCGCGCAACACCCGCGCCCACAAACGCCCGGGCTACGTTGCTGTAACCCTGTCGCTCAAGCCAACCGGCGTTGCCCCTGGCGACCTGACCGACAAGCAGCTCGATGCGGTAGCAGACCTTGCCGAGCGCTACAGCTTTGGTTTCCTGCGCACCTCCCACGAGCAGAACATCATCCTTGCCGACGTCGAGCAGCGCCAGTTGCATGCGCTGTGGCTGGAACTGCGTGAAAGCGGCTTTGCCACGCCGAACATCGGCCTGCTGACCGACATCATCTGCTGCCCAGGCGGTGACTACTGCTCGCTGGCCAACGCCAAGTCGATCCCGATCGCAGAATCCATCCAGCGCCGTTTCGACGACCTGGACTACCTGTTCGATATCGGTGAGATCGACCTGAATATTTCGGGTTGCATGAATGCCTGCGGCCACCACCACGTTGGCCACATCGGTATCCTCGGGGTAGACAAGAAGGGCGAGGAGTTCTACCAGGTTTCGCTGGGCGGTAACGCCGCGCGCGACGCCTCGTTGGGCAAGATCCTCGGCCCGTCCTTCGCCCAGGACGCCATGGCCGATGTGATCGAGAAGCTGATCGCGGTGTACGTTGAACAACGTACCGAGGAAGAGCGTTTCATCGACACCTACCAGCGTATTGGCATCGACCCCTTCAAGGAGCGCGTCTATGCAGCGAATCATTAAGAACAACCAGATCGTCGACGAAACCTGGCACCTGCTGCCCAAGGAAACCTCGTTCGACGAGCTGACCAACTGCGACGACTACATCGTCCCGCTGCAAATGTGGCGCGACCACGCCCATGTGCTCAAGGCCCGCGATGGCGGCCTGGGCATTTGGCTGGACAGCGATGAAGAAGCCGAAGAAATCGGCGAAGACGTTCAGCACTTCCAGGTCATCGCCCTGAACTTCCCGGCCTTTACCGACGGGCGCAGTTACTCCAACGCGCGCCTGCTGCGTGACCGCTACAAGTTCAAAGGCGAGCTGCGCGCCATTGGCGATGTGCTGCGTGACCAACTGTTCTTCATGGCCCGCTGTGGCTTCGATGCATTCGCCATCCGTGCCGACAAGGACCCGGAAGACGCGCTGCAAAGCCTGAAGGATTTCTCGGTGACCTACCAAGGTGCCACCGACGAGCCGCTGCCGCTGTTCCGCCGCCGCTGATCAGCGTGCGCTAAAACGAATAACCCGCCTGTATGGCGGGTTATTTCATTCTGCCGCTCATGTTCGCTGCCACCACGCCGATATCATGGCTGTATTCATGACTTACGCAAGGACAGCGATGATGAACCCCGTCACCTCCGCGCTACGGTTCACCCCCGTTTACACCCCGCCTGCACCTTTGCAGATCGCCAGCGTGCGCCAGGCCGCCAGCGCCGTTGCCGACGCCCCGGCCACCCAGGTCACCCTTGGCCAGGACACCCGCGTCGCCAATGCCGAAACCTATTCGTCCAAAGGCACCCTGGGCACCCCGGTGGTGCGCCTGGTCTGGGAAAACGAGGGCGCGCAGGACAAACTCAGCACGCAGATGTTCACCAGCGCCGCCAGCACCAACATCGGTGCACGCTTCCAAGGGCTGGGCGCGTCGCTGATCGAGCAACTGGCAGCCAATGGCGGCCAGCGGGTTTCGCAATCGGCCCTGGCCGTGGGCGTCAACGGCTCCACCGAGCCCGGCATCCTTGACCTGCAGCGCGCCAACTTGCGCGAACATGCCAGCAACAGCGTCACCCTGAGCCTGACGACCGCCTCCGGCGCAACGGTGAACATCGGCCTGTACAGCGGCGAACAGGGCCTGGCGGTCGAAGCCTCGGTCAGCAATGGCGAGCTCAACGACGATGAGCTCAAGGCACTGGCAGCCATGGCCGACGGTTTCCAAAAGGCAGTCGATGGCCTGAACCAGGAAAAGCCGAGCCTGCAACTGGGTGACCTGCTCAAGGTTGACCAGAGCCTGTTCAGCGGCCTGCAGATGAGCGCCAAGCTGGAACTTGCCAGCGGCGAACAGCAGACCTTCGACCTGCGCCTGAACGGTTCAACCCGCAGCCTGAGCCTGCAAGGCCCAAGCGGCCAAGTGCAGCTGGAACTGGACAGCAAAGGCGGCGCCCTGCTGGGCGGCAAGGCCCAGCGTGAGGCCGCCATCGGCAATTACCTGACGCAGTTCGATGCCGCCCGCCAGCGCGGCAAGGGTGATGAGCAACTCGCTACGTTGTTCAAGGACGCCTTCAGCCAGCTCAACAGCGTGGATGACGACAGCGCCCGCCCGGCCCGCCACAGCTCAGCCATGAACACCCTCAGCCGGTCGCTGCTGAGCGGCGTGGCCGACTTCACGGCTTCGATCAGCGAAACCGTGAAGGCCAGCAACCCGATGCGCCCCGAAGAGATTGACCGCTTCGACTACAGCGTGTCGCAATCGACCAGCAAGGACGGCAAGGGCAACAGCTTCTCGCTGCAACAAGAGCAGCAATCGAGCCTCAAGGCGTCCTGGCACTCAAGCCTGAACCCGCTGGTGGGGTTGCAGTTGTCCCGCGACAACGCCTCGCAGAACTACCGCTACCATCAGGTCAACGACGAAGCGAGCAGCAGCACGCGGGCCTCGGTGGTCAACGGCGCGCTGACCGAAGCCAGCTCGACGCAGCAAGCCAGCCGCAGCGAGCGCGTTCGGGTCTACCAGGAAGGCGTGCTGAAATCGGACAACACCACGTCCGCGTCAGAGCGCAAATCCCGTGACCAGCTTGCGCTGATCACCACCCTGCTGGACAACGACGCCAAGTCGCGCCGCCAAAGCGGCATTTCGACCTTCGAGCAGCAAATGGCCGACAAGAGCAGCGCCTGGCTGCTGCAAAGCGACCCTTCGCGCATCTGAAAACAGGCTTTCAGCGCCCTTCGCCGGGCGCTGAAAGCCCCTGTTTCAGCTACCGCTGCCCTGCCCGATCAGCACTCCGTCTACCTTCTGCCCATACAGGTTGACGCCATCATTGGCGTGGAACTTGAGCCGCGTCTTTTCAATCGAGCCTTGCACCAGGCGCGGATCCTGCGGGCGCTCATGGCGGTTGATCCAGGCGGCCACATCCCAAGCCTGCTGGTCGCTCAGGCTGCCAGGCCGGCCAAGCGGCATGTTGTATTTGATGAACGACGCGGCCGTGTTGATGCGGTGCATGCCCGCCCCCCAGTTATACGAGTCCTTGCCCCACAGCGGCGGCATCACGTACTCGCCCGCCACCTTCTGCCCCTCGCCTTCCTTGCCATGGCAAATAGCGCACTGCTCGCTGTACACCTGCTGGCCACGCTTGAAATCATAGCCTGCAGCCGGCTGCGGGACCTCGGGATAGCCGCGCCCGGCGATCTCGACGCCAGTGGGTGCCTGGGTCGACAACCAGTATGAGTACACGCTCAAGGCGGTCATCTGGCGGCTTTCTGCTGCGGGTGGGCGGCCGTTCATGCTGAACTGGAAGCAGCCCTGGATACGCTCGGCGAAAGTGTTCACCTTGTCGTTTTTCTTGCGATAGGCGGGGTACATAGGGTACGCGCCCCACAGCGGCGCCGAATGCGCCATGCGCCCCTGGTCGAGGTGGCAATTGCTGCAGTTCATGCCATTACCCACCGCATCCGGCATCAGCCGCCGCGTGTCGACAAACAGGGCATGGCCTTCGCGCACCATCTGGCCGAAGGCATTGTCGGGAATCGCGCTTTCGGCAGGCGGGACGAACTGCGGGACAGCCTGCACGCCGGGGACCTTGAGCTGGGATTGGTCGGGCATGACAACGGGTGCGGCCTGGGCGCTGGCCGCAGACATCAGCAAAAGTGGCAACAGAGCTTTCATGGCGTGACCTCCTGGGCTGCCGGCTGGGCAAAGTAGTTGGCCACGGCCTGGATTTCGCTCTCGCTCAGCGCCTTGGCCACGCCTACCATCAGCTGATTGGGGTCGTTGCTACGGCTACCGTCGCGCCAGGCCTGCAACTGCGCAACCAGGTACGCCGCAGGCTGGTGGGCCAAAGGCGGGAAATGCTCGCCCACGCCACTGCCACCCGGCCCGTGGCATTGCACACAACCGGGCACCTGGCGGCTCCAGTCGCCATAAAGGGCCAGGCGCGCGGTCGGGTCGGTGGCTATCTGCTGGCGACGCAGGTCTGGCACCGCATCGCTGGGCAACTGCTCAAGGTAGCTACTGACCGCTTCGATTTCAGCGTCGTCCAGCGCCTTGGCCAGGGGCTCCATCACCGCCTGCTTGCGGCTGCCTTGGCGAAAATCGCGCAGTTGCTTGGCCAGATAACCCGCTGGCAGGCCCGCCAGGCGCGGAAAGCCGGCAGCAGCGATGCCCTTGCCGTCAGGCCCGTGGCAGCCCATGCAGGCCATTGCAGCCGGGTTGGCGCCACCTTTGTTGAAGATCGCCTGACCGTCGGCAGCATGCGCCAAGGGCCAGGCTACGAACAGCAAGCTGCTGATCGCAACGCGACTCAGATGATTCATCACGGAGACTCCATTTCCTTGTTATAAGCTTAGATCCAAACGACATAAGCCATTGGATACTAGGGCTCACCCACGCGACGCGACAACCTGTCACGGGCAAGGAAAGTGGCAATCTGCTAGCTAATTGCCAAGGAACTGCGCTAAATCAATTCCCGGAAATGCACACCGTCGCGGCGTCGCGCACATCACCTGGGCGCAATGGGAAGTTGCTGAGGCGCTCGTGCACCTTGATGGCACTGCCATCGCCACGCTTGTCAATATCGACCAGCGCTGCCGGGCCGCCGGTGGCGGAGAGCTTCTGCGGCACGATCAGGCGCAGGTCCTCGCCACGCGCCACTTCCTGCAACGGGTCGCGGCTGCCTTGAAGCTTGCCTTTCACGCAGTCGGCGTATTCGCGCGGTGACTTGCCGGACTTCACATCCATGGTTTCGTGGGTCTGCTCCAGGTCCGTCACGCTCGCGCAGCCGCCCATCATCAGCGACACCATTACTACCAGCCATCTCATGTAAACGCTCTCCTGCTTCAAATGCATGCTGTGACCACGCCCGGGCGGATTTACTCCCTTATCTGGCAGAAATCTCATGGCCCGGGCCAGGCAAGGGGGCAAGTGTACCCTCACATCGTGATATCTTTCCGGTTTGCTGAACCAATCCTTGCGGAGCACCCCATGAAATTCGTACACCAGCGCGAGCACCTCAACGAAGACGATATCGTCGTCGTCGAAGGCTCCCAGCGCTGCAACATCCGCCTGATGAACGACGCCAACTTCCGCAGCTTCAAGAATGGCGGGCGCCACACCTATCACGGCGGGCATTTCGAAAAACTGCCAGCACGCATCACCGTGCCGAGCACAGGCTTCTGGAACATCACCGTCGACACCGTCACCACACGGCCGATTTCGGTGACCCGTAAGCCGGCCTTCACCCCCAAGATCAAAATCATTCGACGCTCGTCGACGAAACTCGGATAAGCCACGCATGAGCCAGACCATCAAGTACGTCATCAAATACAAGCTCGACGGCGAGCGCCGCTGGGACTTCGCACTCATGGCCGATGCCTCGCTCGAACAGGCGCAAGCTGCGTTGCGCAAAATTCACGGCGACGACGCCGACAAGATCAGCGACATCCAGGTCAGCAAGGCCCTGTAACGCCCCGAGCCCGCTGCACTCAAGGAGCTGCCCATGAGCACCTGGCACGACCGCCGCATCCTCGACCTGCTCGGTATCGAGTTGCCCATCCTGCAGGCGCCCATGGCGGGTGCCAGCGGTGCAGCCATGGCCATTGCCGTGGGTAATGCCGGGGGGTTGGGCGCCCTGCCCTGCGCTATGCTCACCGAAGCGCAGGTGCGCGCCGAAATAGCCACCTTGCGCAGTGCCTGCCAGGGCCCGCTCAATCTGAATTTCTTCTGCCACCAGCCACCGCAGCCTGCTCCCGAGCACGATGCGCGCTGGAAGCAGGCGCTCAAGCCTTACTACGACGAGGTGGGCGCTGATTTCGAGGCGCCGACGCCGGTGTCCAACCGGGCACCGTTCGACGAACAGGCCTGCTGCCTTATTGAAGAACTGCGCCCTGAAGTGGTCAGCTTTCACTTTGGCCTGCCCGAGGCCACGCTGTTGCAGCGGGTCAAGGCGAGTGGCGCCAAGGTGCTGTCCAGCGCGACCACGGTCGAGGAAGCTGTCTGGCTCGAACAACAGGGCTGCGACGCGATCATCGCCATGGGCTACGAGGCCGGCGGGCACCGCGGGATGTTCCTGAGCCGCGACATCACCAGCCAGATCGGCACCTTTGCGCTGGTTCCGCAGATCGCCGATGCGGTAAAGGTGCCGGTGATTGCCGCGGGGGGCATCGCTGACCACCGCGGCCTGCTCGCAGCCCTTGCGCTGGGGGCGTCGGCGGTACAGATCGGTACCGCGTACCTGTTCTGCCCCGAAGCCAAGGTTTCGCCGGCGCACCGGCGTGCGTTGGACACCGCCTCAGCCAGCGATACGGCGCTGACCAACCTGTTCACCGGGCGGCCTGCGCGCGGGATCAACAACCGCATCATGCGTGAGCTTGGGCCGATGAGCCCGCTGGCGCCGAGCTTTCCGCTGGCCGGGGGCGCGCTGAGACCGCTGCGGGCAATTACCGACCCGCAGGGCAAGAGCGATTTCAGCAACCTGTGGGCCGGGCAGGCGCTGCGCCTGGGGCGCCCTATGGGGGCTGAGGTTTTGACGCGGGACATCGCTGGCAAGGCGCTGCGCACGCTCTTTCGATAGTTTGGGGCTGCTTTGCAGCCCATCGCGGCACAAGGCCGCTCCCACACTATCCGCGTAGCGCCTGGCTAAGCGGCCCCGGCGATCTTGGCAGCACCTCTATCCTGGCAATGGCTTATCGCTATATAGTAAATGCTATAACGATAACCCCAAGGAGCCGTTTTCATGCGTATTCGCCCGCCCCACGTGGTCGTAACTGCCCTCTTCAGCCTGATGCTGGCCAACAGCGCATGGGCCGATGAAGTTCAGGTCGCCGTCGCGGCCAACTTCACAGCGCCCATCCAGGCCATTGCCAAGGGTTTCGAAAAGGACACCGGCCACAAGCTGGTCGCAGCGTTCGGCGCCACTGGGCAGTTCTACGCACAGATCAAAAACGGCGCACCGTTCGAAGTGTTCCTCGCCGCCGACGACAGCACCCCGGCCAAGCTTGAGCAGGAAAACCAGATCGTCGCCGGTTCGCGCTTCACCTACGCCGTCGGCACCCTGGCCTTGTGGTCGGCCAAGCCCGGCTATGTGGACGCCAAGGGCGAGGTACTGAGGGCAAACGCATTCAAACACCTGGCCATCGCCAACCCCAAAGCTGCGCCATACGGCCTGGCGGCAACCCAGGTGCTGGACAAACTCAAGCTGATCGACGCCACCAGAACCAAGATCGTCGAGGGGCAGAACATTACCCAGGCGTACCAGTTCGTCTCCACCGGCAATGCCGAGCTTGGCTTCGTCGCCCTGTCGCAGGTGTACAAGGACGGCAATGTCAGCGAGGGCTCGGCGTGGATCGTGCCGGCCGAGCTGCATGAGCCCATCCGCCAGGACGCGGTCATTCTCAACAAGGGTAAGGACAACCCGGCAGCCAAGGCGTTGGTGGACTACCTCAAAGGCCCTGAAGCTGCCGCGCTGATCAAATCCTACGGCTACCAAATCTGATGCCGCTCGACGCCGGTGACCTGGGCGCCGTCTGGCTGACCATCAAGCTGGCCAGCCTTACCACGGCGATCCTGCTGCTGGTCGGCACGCCCATTGCCTGGTGGCTGGCGCGCACGCGCTCCTGGCTGCGCGGGCCAGTTGGCGCCGTGGTGGCACTACCGCTGGTGCTGCCACCGACGGTGATCGGCTTCTACCTGCTGCTGGCCCTGGGGCCCAATGGCTGGATCGGCCAGGGGCTGCAGGCGCTGGGCCTGGGGACGGTGGTGTTCAGCTTTACGGGGTTGGTGATTGGCTCGGTGGTGTATTCGATGCCATTCGTAGTGCAACCGCTGCAAAACGCCTTTGCGGCCATTGGCCAGCGCCCGCTGGAAGTAGCCGCCACGCTACGCGCCAGCCCTTGGGATACGTTCGTCCATGTGGTACTGCCACTGGCCCGCCCGGGCTTTGTTACCGCCAGCATTCTTGGTTTTGCCCATACCGTGGGCGAGTTCGGCGTGGTGCTGATGATCGGCGGCAATATTCCCGATAAAACCCGCGTGGTTTCGGTGCAGATCTTCGATCACGTCGAGGCCATGGAATACGCGCAGGCCCATTGGCTGGCCGGCGCAATGCTGGTGTTCTCCTTCCTGGTGCTGCTGATGCTGTATGCCGGCCGCCGCAGCAGGACAGGCTGGAGCTGAAATGAGCAAACTAATCCAGGCGCGCCTGCAACTGCGGCGCGACGACTTCACGCTGGATGTCGACCTGCAATTGCCGGGGCGCGGCGTCAGTGCCTTGTTTGGCCACTCAGGCTCAGGCAAGACCTCCTGCCTGCGCTGCCTGGCCGGGCTTGAGCAGGCAACCAGCGCCTATATCGAGGTTAACGGCGAAGTCTGGGAAGACAGCGCACGCGGTCATTTTCTGGCCCCGCACAAACGTCCGGTGGGCTATGTGTTCCAGGAGGCCAGCTTGTTCCCGCACCTATCGGTGCGTGGCAACCTTGAGTTCGGCTGGCGCCGGGTGGCTGCCAGCGAGCGCAAGATCAGCCAGGAGCAAGCCTGCCAATTGCTCGGCATCAGCCACTTGCTGGCACGCAAGCCGGCCACCCTTTCCGGTGGCGAAGCGCAGCGGGTGGGTATCGCCCGCGCCCTGCTCAGCAGCCCGCGGCTGCTACTGATGGACGAGCCACTGGCCGCACTGGACAGCGCCCGCAAGCGCGAAATCCTGCCGTACCTTGAGCGCCTGCATGACGAGCTGGACATTCCGCTGATCTACGTTAGCCATGCCCAGGACGAGGTGGCACGCCTGGCCGACCATCTGGTGCTGCTGGATAACGGCAAGGCAATTGCCAGCGGCCCGATCGGGCAGACCTTGGCGCGCCTTGACCTGCCATTGGCCCAAGGCGAAGACGCAGGCGTGGTGCTTGAAGGGGTGGTCGTCGACCACGACCCGCACTATGGGCTGTTCGACCTGCGCCTGCCGGGCGGCGACGGCCCGCTGCTGCGTATCGCCCATCCTGACCTGCATGTGGGCAGCACGCTGCGCCTGAAGGTTCAGGCTCGCGATGTAAGCCTGACGCTGGCTGCCGACAACGTGTCGAGCATCCTCAACCGGCTGCCGGTACGGGTGCTGGAATGCCGTGCGGCGGACAACCCGGCCCACGTTCTGGTTAGCCTGGATGCAGGCGGCAACGCGCTGCTGGCGCGGGTCACGCGCTTTTCGGCCGAGCAGCTCGGCGTACAGCCGGGGCAACGGCTGTGGGCGCAAATCAAATCGGTGGCATTACTGGGCTGAGCAACAGCGAAGCGGCTGTTGTCCATTGATGCAGAACCATTGGATTGGACTGCGCCGATGACCGACTGCCCGTTGCCCGCCAGCCTGCACTATGTCGACGACACCCAGCCCGGCTTCGGCCGCCGCCGCTGGCGCGACCGCTTTCACTACTTCGACACCCAGGGCGAACGCATCCGCGATGCCGACACCCTGGCGCGTATCAACGCGCTGGTGATTCCGCCAGCCTACACCGACGTGTGGATCTGCGCCGACCCGCAGGGCCATCTGCAAGCCACTGGGCGCGATGCCCGGGGCCGCAAGCAGTACCGTTACCACACGCAGTGGCGCGAGCTACGCGACCAGCACAAGTACGGTCGCATGCTGGCCTTCGCAGGGGCACTGCCGCGTTTGCGCAAACAGTTGGAGGCGCATCTGGCGCGGCCAGGCCTGGACCGGGAAAAGGTGATGGCCCTGGTGGTCACGCTGCTCGACGCCACGCTGATCCGCATCGGCAACCGCCAGTACCTGCGCGACAACCGCTCCTATGGCCTGACCACCCTGAACAACCGCCACGTGCAGGTGCGCGGCAGCACCATTCGCTTCCAGTTCCGCGGCAAACGCGGCGTCGAACATGACGTGACGCTACAGGACCGACGCCTGGCACGGCTGCTCAAGCGCTGCATGGAGCTGCCTGGCCAGGCGCTGTTCCAATACCTGGACGAGGACGGCCAGCGCCACAGTGTGGGTTCCACCGAGATCAACCAGTTCATCCAGCAACTCACTGGCGCCGACTTTACTGCCAAGGACTACCGCACCTGGGCCGGCAGCAGCCTGGCGCTAAGCCTGCTAAAGCCGCTGGCCTGGGAGCCGGACAGCGAAGCCAAACGCCAGGTGGCGAGCATCGTGCGCCAAGTGGCGGCGCGGCTGGGCAACACGCCGGCGGTATGCCGGCGTTGCTACATCCACCCAGCGGTGATCGACCACTTCCACCTCGGCCGCCTGCCGACCTTGCCCCGTGCTCGTCAGCGCAAGGGTTTGGAGGCCGACGAAGTGACGTTGTTGCGTTTTCTGCAGGCGCTGGCGCCTTGACGACCATTGACTGCGACTATTTACCCCATCACACAAGGAAATTTCCCATATCGTGCCAATCCCCCTATCCTTGCCAACAAGCGCCTTCGCTGATGGACATCAGCGGTTCGTACCTGTAGCTGCACCGCCAGAACCGGTAACAGAATTTCTGCGCCGGGGAATTCCTGAGCGCTGAAAGCGTCTTTAATGAGAAGGAAGAGGGACTCGCTCCCAACCGCCGGGCAAACGCCCCTCGGTTTTCTACAACACCAAGGAGAACTACATGCTGATACTCACCCGCAAGGTCGGCGAAAGCATCGTCATCAACGATGACATCAAGGTCACCATTCTGGGCGTCAAAGGGATGCAAGTGAGGATCGGTATCGATGCACCCAAGGATGTTCAGGTGCACCGCGAGGAGATTTTCAAACGTATCCAGGCCGGCAGCCCGGCGCCAGAAAAACACAACGATCAGTAACGGCGCGCCCATCAGCATCGAGCCGCACGGACGCGACTGATCCATGCCCGCCCATGCGGGGAGCCTTGCAGCCCTCAGGTGCCTAGCAGTTCGCGCACCTTGGCGATCATCCTGTCTATGTCGAATGGCTTGTCGAACACTGCGGCGAACAGCATCGGGCTGTCACGCCCCCGGCCCGCCTGCGCGCCACTCATCAGCACCACTGGCAGGTGGACGAGGCGCACGTCATTGCGAATGGCCTGGGCCAGCTCTTCGCCGTTCTGTCGGGGCATCATGTAGTCGGTGATCACCAGGTCGACCTGCCTGTCGCGCAAAGCCTCAAGGGCGCTAGTGCCGTTACTGGCCTTTAATACCAGAAAGCCTGCGTCCTCCAAGGCAAAACCCAGGATGTCGGCAATCAGGTATTCGTCGTCGACGACCAGAATGGTGTTCATTGCCCTATCCTATCACCGGTCATCCTGCTGCACCGCAGTTCCGCTGAGCACCCCTGCTGCGCCTTCGAATGCCCGCCCAAGGCGGATACCTTGCGGGCTCAGGGTCAGCGACTGCAGCGATTGATCATGGTCGCTGTCGCGCACTTTGATGACCGATAGCACTCGGTGGACACAGGCATCGAGTTCGGCGAGGCGCATCAACACCAGGTTGTCGACCAAGCTGGAGAGGTCAGGCGCGGGCGCGGTGATTTCTGCACCGAAAATGTCGCGCATTTCCCAAGTCAGCAGCACCGTCACATCCCGCGCGCGCAACTCGCCCGTCAAGGCGCGAAAGAACGCATTGAGCCTTGCCGGGTCCTGCGCCAGCCTGCCAAAGGCGCCCAGGCTATCGATCACCACCCGCCGTGCGCCCGAAGCCTGCACCTGCTCCAGCAGCCGTGCACCTACCTGATCCAACAAGCCTTCAGTGGTGGGCTGCCAGCACAGCTGCACAGCGCCGCTGCGCTCCAACTCATCAATGCCCAGGCCCAGCGCCTGCGCCTTGAGGCGCAACCGAGTCGGGGTTTCGTAGAAGCCAAAGTGCAGGCCCGGTGACTCACGGCTCGATGCCGCCAGAAACGCGATGCCCAATGCCGTCTTGCCAACCCCGGAAGGCCCCATCAACAGAGTGACAGAACCTTGTGCCAGGCCACCGCCCAGCATGCGGTCCAGATCCGGCACACCGGTACCGACTTTCTCCAGCACCTGTGACCCCGGTTGGGTGGGGCGGCTGTACAACGCTTCAAGCCGCGGAAAGACCTGCAAACCATCCTCACCGATCAGGCACTCATGTCGCCCCGACAGTGCTGCGCTACCTCGGGTTTTGCGCAGGTGAACATGGCGCACAGCGGCATTGCCGGCCATTTGCTCGCTCAGTTCGATCACCCCATCGACCATGGTGTGCTCGGGGCTGCCCTCCTCCAGCCTGGAACTGGTCAACAGCAGCACCGTGCAGCCTGCGAACGCAGCGTGCCCTTGCAGTTCAGAGACGAACTTCTTGGTATCGATGGGGGTTGCAGCCTGTGCTCGGGCGTTGAGCAGGCCATCGACGATCAGCAGGCTGGCATGGTGCCGGGCGATTTCCTCGCGCAGCAGGCGCACCACGGCATCCAGCCCGTCCTGCTCCAGGGTGTCGAATGCACTGAGGAACTGAAGCGTGTCACCGACCATTTCGCGGTCGAAGAAGCTCAAGGTCGACAGGTACTGGAACAAGCGCTCGTGGGATTCGCTGAGCAACGTGGCAACCAGCACTCGGCCGCCGTCGCGCACGTGATTACAGGCCAGCTGGTTGACCAGGATGGTCTTGCCCGAGCCAGGGTGGCCCTGAACGATATAAGAAGACCCGATGACCAGCCCGCCCTTGAGCAGGGCATCCAGTCCGGCGATACCTGTACGCAGGCGCTTGAGTTGTTCAACCATGAGGGTTATCCGTCAGTCGATTGAGGGCAATGGGTGGTCGGCGCAGGCTGGCAGGTACAGGCTCATGCAGCAGCCCTCACCCGGCTGGCTGGCCACGGCTATTGCACCATTGCTTTGCTTGGCGAACCCATACACCTGGCTAAGGCCCAGGCCGGTGCCCTTGCCGAAAGCCTTGGTGGTAAAGAAAGGCTCGAAGATTCTCGGGAGCACCTGGGGGTCGATCCCTTGGCCATCATCCTGCACGTCAAAGCGCACGAACAGGCCGTGCAGGCCTCCGACCTCGCCTGCCAACAGCGCGCTGGCAACCACCAGGCGTATCTGCCCTTTCTCGGCAATGGCATCGCGCGCATTGAACATCAGGTTAAGCAGCACCATCTGCAACTGCCCGGCGTCCACCTCTATCAGCGGTAGATCCGGCTGAACCTCTTGGACCAGTGCGATACCACGGGGCAAGGCGTGCTCAAGCAGGCTGCGGGTAGACTCGATCACCTGCGCCGGGGTGATGCGTGCATGGCTCAGTTGGCGGTGCCGGGCAAAACTGAGCAGTTGCTGGGTCAGCTGGGTGCCCCGCTGGCCGGCATCGAGGATATGTTCGAGCAGGCGCTGCGTGCGCACGGGGTCCTGGCTGCCGAGGGCCAGCCGCGCGGAGCTTAGAACGATCGTCAGCAGGTTATTGAAATCATGGGCCAGGCCACCGGTCAACTGCCCCAGCGCTTCAAGCTTCTGTGCCTGGAATAGCTGCGCACGCATGGCATCGAGCTGCAGGGCCGAATCGCGACGGTCGGTAATATCGCGAGTCACCTTGGCCAGGCCTATCACCTCACCCTGCTCATCACGGATCACATCCAGCGCTGCCAACGCCCAGAACTGCGTACCGTCCTTGCGCACGCGCCAGCCTTCATCCTGCGCCACACCCTCTTCGAGGGCCTGCTGCAGAATGCGTGCGGGGCGACCTTGAGCGCAGTCCTGATCGGTAAAGAACAACGAAAAATGCTGGCCGATTACCTCGTCGGCGCAATAGCCCTTGATGCGCTGGGCACCGGCGTTCCAAGACACCACGTGGCCTGTGGGGTCGAGCATGTAGATGGCGTAGTCCACCACCGACTGCACCAGCCGTTCATAGCGCGTATCGGGTGTTGCGGGAGGGGTCGGGCGGTCCGCTGAAACCATGGGATCTCCACAAGCGGCGCGAAAGACATCATCAGCTTAGCTAAAACCTGCGCCCATTACCGCGGCTGTCGTCGGACCGTGACCAACCCGCCCGGCATGCCCTATAGTAGAGGCGCCCGCTTCAGCGTTAAGGACGCCACATGCCCGCCACACCCCGTATGCAAGGCTTGCAAGACGACCTTTTGCGCACCGCCGCCGACCTGGACACCTTGTCTGAAGCCCTCGACGGCCACGCCCGTTATTTGCGCCATTCCATCCACAAGGACGACGCCCCTGCGCTGGATGACCATGCCCAAGGCCTGCGGGACTCGGCAGGCGACATGCGCGACCTGGCGGCCACGATCAATTCTTGACCTTGCGCCCTGAAGTCTTTGCTCTGCAAAGTCGGACTTCGGGGCGGGTTCAAGCCTTCAGTAGAGCCTCGTCAGGCATCTCATTTTTTTTCATTCAGGGCCGATACGATGATTAGGCATGCAGCCATCATCCCCTTCGGAGTCCGCCCGTGAATCTAAGAAACCTGAACCTGGCGCCGCGTGCCGCGCTCTTCTTCTCCCTGATCGTAGGGCTCGTTGTGGTGCTGGGTATTTTTGCAGTGGTCCAGATGGGCAAGCTGCGCGATATCGAAAAGGACGTCGAGCAGAACTGGATGGCCAGTATCCGCCAAACCGCGATGATGAACGCTGCAACGCTTCGCCTGAGGCTGGAAACCCAGCGCGGGCTGGCAGACCCACAAAGCCTGCAGAAAACCATTGAAAGCTTCCCTGCCTACCGCAAGGCCCTGGCCGACACCGTAGCGGGTTATGAGGCACTTATTGCCAGCGACAAAGAGCGCGCCTTGTTCTCTGAAGTTAAAAACAGCGCGCACGCTTATCAACAGCAGTTGGAACTGCTGGAACCCATGATGAAGGCAGGCGACCTCCCCTCAGCAGTGCGCCTGGTTGCCGCGAGCATTCGTCCGCTGACCAGCAAGATGGAACAGCAGATCAAGGACCTCACCGACTTCAACAACAGCGGGGCTGCAGCAGCGGGCGAAATGGCAACCAGCATCTATTCATCAGGCCGCACACTTGTCGTAAGCATCATAGCCGTTGTCGTGCTGCTGACCATCGGCCTGGCAGTCCTGCTTACCAAAAGCATTACCTCCCCCATCAGTAACGCGTTGTCTGTGGCCGAGCGGATCGCCAGCAGCGACTTGTCGAAGGAAGTGCAGGTTATCGGAACCGATGAAGCCGCCAGGCTGCTCAAGGCCTTGGCGCAAATGCAACACAATCTGCGCGATACGATTGTGCAGATATCCGATTCCTCCACTCAGTTGGCCTCGGCAGCCGAGGAAATGACCGCCGTCACGGAAGCATCGAGCCGTGGCCTGGTGTCCCAAAATGATGAAGTCAACCAGGCCGCCACCGCGGTTACCGAGATGAGCGCCGCCGTGGATGAAGTGGCTCGCAGTGCCGAGTCCGCCTCCCAGGACTCGAAACGCACGCAAGGCTTTACCGAGAGCGGGCTGGACCGGGTGGCGCAGACCTTGAAGTCGATCCAGCGGCTCAGCGGCAACGTGGAGCAAACAAGCGAACAGATCCAAGGGTTGTCGAACCGTGCGCAGGCTATCTCCAAAGTCGTGGAGGTTATCCGGGGCATTGCCGAACAAACCAACCTGCTGGCGCTGAACGCCGCAATCGAAGCTGCGCGGGCAGGCGAACAGGGGCGAGGCTTTGCTGTGGTCGCTGACGAGGTCAGGGCGTTGGCGCATCGCACTCAACTGTCGACGCAAGAGATCGAGCAAATGATTGCAACGATTCAGACCGATTCCGAGCAGGCGGTACAGGCGATGACCACGAGCCGAGATCTGGCCAACCAGTCCTTGGACATTGCTCAGGAAGCCAGCACTTCGCTGGACCAGATCGCCACTGCGATCACGCAAATCAATGAGCGTAACCTGCAAATCGCGACGGCGTCTGAAGAGCAGTCCCATGTGGCGCGTGAAGTGGACCAGAACCTTTTGCGTATCCGCGACCTCGCCTCGCAAAGTGCTGCCGGGGCAAGCCAGACAGCCAGTGCTTGCGGGGAAGTGTCGCAATTAGCCATCAACCTCAACCAATTGGTCACGCGTTTTGTGGTCTGACGTACCGGGAAACACCTGACTACCTGTAACACCCACCCTGGCCACTTCGCTATACACAAAGAGGTGGCCACGGGGGAAACCTAGAGCCTCAAGGCCGCGTATTCAACACGCCCATGGCGGGCAGCTCGTGCCAGCAGGCACCCTAAATCGTTGATTTGCGCAATATTTTCGTGTCTAATCGGCTGCTTCACATCGGCCTCGATGGTGAAATTGGTAGACACATCGCACTTAAAATGCGCCGCCGCAAGGCATCCCGGTTCGAGTCCGGGTCGAGGCACCATTGCTGCTCCCCCACCTTATCCTTCCGCCAGTCATTCGCCAGCTAGCTGCTAGAGTGGACAGTGTCACTGTTCATTGGAGCGCCGCCATGCGCTATGCACTGCTCGAAGGGCAACGCGACATCATCCTGCTGCTCGCCCGCATTCTGTTGATGGTCCTGTTCGTGCTCGCCGGCTGGGGAAAGCTGACCGGCTTCGACGGCACGGTAGCCTATATGACCTCACTCGGCGCCCCTGCCCCGACCTTGGCCGCTGCGGTGGCGGTGGTCATGGAGTTCGCAGTCGCCATCCTGCTGATCCTGGGCTTCTACACCCGGCCGCTGGCGTTGCTGTTCGCGCTGTTCGTGCTGGGCACGGCGCTGATCGGCCACCCGTTCTGGAACATGGTCGACCCCGAGCGCAGCGCCAACATGACCCAGTTTCTGAAAAACATGAGCATCATCGGCGGCCTGCTGGCGCTGGCCGTCGCAGGCCCTGGGCGCATTTCACTGGACCGGCGCTAAGCCGACTGCGGCTGCGGCGTCAGTCGTCGCAGTCGTCGCAGTCGTCGTGCCAGGCCGGGTGATTATCGTCATCGTCGAAGTCATCGAGCAGGTCTTCATCCTCCTCGACTCCATCCAGCACGCCTTGGGCATCTGCCTCGGGGTCAAAGCCGTCGTGGAATTCATGGTCGAGCAGGTGGTCGTGCTCGGGTTCGTGCAGATCGTCTTCGTCACGCATGGCAGGCTCCTTTCACCTCAACCCCGCCTATATAGGCCCAAGCGTGCCAAGGGTCAATGCGCGCGAGCCTTAACCTTGAGTTAACCACGCAGGCGCAAGGTAAAGGCTCTCCCTTCAAAACGTCCTTGGCCCGCCTTTACCGGCGGGCTTTTTTTGTTAGCGGAGCCCCTCGCGATGCGCTGCGAAAAATCCGGTAACGTTTGTTCAGGGCTGTATCCAGGCACTTTCACGAAATTCTGACAAAGCGAGCGGCACACTGGCCTGGCTTTAATACGTTCTAATTCAAACCCGCCCACCGTGGCGGGTTTTCTTTTTCTGGCCTGGCCCAGGCGCTTGCGGCAGGCTTATCCCAGCTGGCAACTCGCAAAAAACACATCCATCGCCGCCGAACAGGCACTGGGCGCGCTCATCTGCGGGTAATGGCCCATGTTATCAATAAGGCTCAAATGGCTGTTAGGTAGTGCGGCGTGCAGATAATCACCCACCGCCACGGGCACGACCGGGTCACCTGTGGATTGCAAGATCAGTGTCGGTAATTGAAGCCCAGCTATGTCAGCGCGGTGATCGGACAAAAAGATCACGCGGGCGAAGTGCCTGGCGATCTGCGCATCGGTGCGGCAAAAGCTGCTGACCAGCTCCTCGCCAAGCGCCGGCTGCCCAGGCGTGCCCATCAGTACCGGGGCCATGCTGCTGGACCAACCTTTGAAGTTCTCATCAATGGTATGCAGCAATGAGTGCACTTCTTCTGCCGAGAAGCCGCCTGTATACCCTGGCGAATTGATATAGCAAGGCGAGCCGCCAATCATTATCAGCGCAGCGATTCGCCCGGCACTCTGGCGCTCAGCCAAGGCGCCGACCATTGCGCTAACCGAATGGCCAACGACGATAATCGGCCCTTGGGCGAATTCGTCGATCAATTCGTTGAGGTCAGACGCATAGCCCCACAATGACGCGTACTTGTCGCGGTCGTAGGCTTGAGTATCAGATTGGCCAGCGCCTACAAGGTCATAGGTCACGACGCGAAAGCGGGTGAGCAAATGCGGCAGCAGAAACTTCCACATCGACTGGTCGCAGCCAAACCCGTGGGACAGGATCAACGTCGCGGTGCCACTTCCGGCAACGTGCACATTGTTACGTTTTTGCAGGGACATACCGATCTCGGTGTTGGGCAATCAATGTGCCCGGGGCGAGACCACTATATCCGCCCCCACGCTAAACCGAAACGGCTTGAAGCCACGCAGCGCCGGGGCTCGCCGTTACGTGCTGTATTTGCCCAGATAGGTGATGGTTGCGGTGCTTTCGGGCAGGCGCGTCACCGGCTCAACTTGATCGGAAAGCGAGCGACGGTCGCACCATATGGCTGACGGGTTGCTGCCAATCATGATGAAGTGGGTAAACGCTGAGCCTTTGGCGATTACCTGAGCCCGTTCAGCTGGGCAACGCATCTGCGACAGAACACCCTCTATCCCGCCTGGATACTCGACAAAGTCAGAGTCCATATGGAACTCAAGGTCTTCAGCCAATCGCCAAGTCGGATTACGCTCTTCCCAGGCACTGTATTCATCGTCACTGGCTGTGGCGGGCGGCTCTGCTTCCCACTGCTCGAAGATGTACAGCTGGGCGTGCTCTTCACTTTCGAAGTTCGCGCCGAACAGGTGAAAGTCCCAAGCATCGTCATCTATCAGAAGCATCTCGCACAAAAGATCCGTTCAAGAGTGATATATGCACGAAGGTGCAGTTGATCGAATGATCACATGACGAAGATGTTTCTTTCACCCTTTTTTCACCTCGGCCCCGGCATTATGAACCTATCCCTACGTGATAGACCTTGCCCGCCTCGGCGGGCTTTCTTTTGCCCGCACGATATGCCGGTGGCTATACCGCTGTTAAAAGCCCGATAGCGGCTGCCGTCGCCGTTTGGCGTTAATGGCTGCGCTGAACCGCCGCCATAATCGTCAGCCGCAACTCTTCTTTTGCCTGCTCTTGGGTGATATCTGCTGCCAGTGCAGCGTCCGACAGCGCCTCGGCTGCCCCTAGGATGGCCCAAAGACTGGCGCTGGAAGCACCACCAGGCCCGGCAAACGGGGCGAATATCCCGGCACACTTGCCGATGAACGCCTTTTGATACTCGCGCTTGACCATCGCCAACTCTGGCGAGCCACTAAGTGCGGCTAGGACACCCTGGATCTCGCGCCCCTGGGCCATCACACAATCAACGTAGGCGTTGGCACACGCACGAGCCTTGGCCTGCAAGGTGGGCTCGACGGCGGCTATCGCAGCATCGAAAAGCGCGGTTTGGCGAATGTCGTAGTCTTCGTACAGCGCGGCCAACAGGCCGTTACGCGTGCCGAAATGGTCATAGACCACAGGCTTGGTAACGCCCGCAGCCTCAGCCAGGCGGCCGAGGCTGAGCGCATCCGTGCCCTCCTCGGCGATCAACGCCCAGGAAGCCTCCAGCAACTGGCGGGCGCGGGCTTCTCGGGTCAGGCG
Source organism: Pseudomonas sp. SWRI51 (assembly GCF_014268825.1). Classification (NCBI taxonomy): domain Bacteria; kingdom Pseudomonadati; phylum Pseudomonadota; class Gammaproteobacteria; order Pseudomonadales; family Pseudomonadaceae; genus Pseudomonas; species Pseudomonas sp. SWRI51. The sequence goes on from NZ_JABWRG010000013.1 coordinate 56,952, forward strand.
TCGGCGTGAAGGCACGGAAGTAGACGAGTTCATGGGCCGCATTGTCCCACTGTGCCTTACACCTGTGAAGCGAAGATGCGCGTACCGATAGCGTGCGCCCTTTCCAGGTAGGCCAGCGGGTAGTCGCTATCAGCCGGTAACAGCACGGACGAACTGCGGACCTCGGCACCACAGTAGTCAAAAATCCCGTGATCGATCTGCGTTTTCATGGCAGACGCATAGCCATGCCGGGTGAAGGAGCCTTCGTCAGCGGCGCCTATGGCGACCAGATGCACCTGCAAACGCTGCAGTTTCTTCTGCACCCGGCCGTCACTACTGTCTTCGTAAGCCCAGCCTTGACTGAAGACGCGATCAATCCAGCCTTTGAGCAATGCCGGGAAAGACCACCAGTAGATCGGAAAAACCAAGACCAGCGCATCAGCACGATCCACCCGCTCTTGCTCAGCAGCAACGTCAGCAGGCGGTGCAGACTGCTTGAGAAACAATGCGCGGTCCGACGGGTTGAAACGCGGGTCGAAGCCCTCTTCAAAAAGGTCAGCCAGCTCAGTGGTGTGCTGCGAGCCTGAGGCGGTGATACCGCCCACGATGCGCTGGGCGATGGCATGGGTGAGTGAATGGGGCTCGGGGTGGGCAACGACAATCAAGCTGTGCATGGTTAGCTCTCCAGATACAAGGTAAGGCTCTCTCGGCAAAAGAGAATAACCCACTACCTACCAAAGGTAACCTACGATTAGTAGCTTGTCGAGCAGCACGCCACCCTAGCCCCGAACCCGGGGGCGTTCTGCACAGCCGGCAACCCCAGATTGCATTGCTTTACTTGGCTTTGCTCAGGCCATATGCTCGCCGCCGCTGACACCACCTGACCTGTGCTGACAAGGAAGTACTGAAACATGGACGTTGCGGCACCAGAAAGCACCAATGCCGAAATAGAAAGGCTTATAGAGACAAAGAATGAGCTGTATAGGCTTGGTTGGCACAGCAAGAGAAAGTTTTATGTAGCGATACTGTTGGTCTTTCTGTACATCGGCTCTTTCGCGGCGGGGGATTTGCTGCTGCATGGGGTGAGCGTGGTCAACCTTTTGGCAATCATCGCGACAGGCTTGGCATTCAAGAAAGCCACCGCCATGGAGCGAATGACCTTTCATTACCAGGCCGAGTACTGGGAGGTTTCGAAGAAGCTAGATGCGCTTGGGCATGCAGGCAAAAATAGCAGCCAGCAGGACATCAAGAACTCCATATAGCCCGCTAGCCGTCAATACGGTCAATCTCATTTTGGCTCATCACACGCCAATCACTTGGCAAGATACCGTAATCGACATGGGCGGACGCCACCGCATCCTGCAGTGACAACATCAGGTGGTCGCCTTCAACCTGCAGACTGTGATAATCGATGAACCGAATCTCCAGATAAACCGGCGGTTCGCCCGCGCCTTCGACCCTCAGGCCAAACAGCACAATGGCCGTAACGTTGGGGCGATATTCACAAGGTTGCCGTACCGTGGCGAACAGGTAGACGGGGTCTTCCAGTGGGCGAACTGTTTCATTGAACATGCAGTACCTTTTTGTCGGCGCCTAGACCACCGAACTGCGTAGCGAGCCCACGAAATGCGCAGCAAAGCGAACTGATGGGATCAGCGCGGCATCCATTGCATTGTCTGGACAGTGATATGCGGGTGGCTTTCCAAGGCTTCCCATTCACCCAGGAAGACAAAGCCCTGCTTTAAGTAGAAGCTTGAGGCTGGAGTGTTGGCAGGGGAAACATCCAAGAAAACGCCGTCAAAACCTCGCGCTGAAGACCGAGCCTTGACGACATCGACCAACTGTTTTGCGATGCAGAACCACGAGCAGCGGGCTCAACCCACATCCCGATCAAATTAAAGCGGTTTGATTCGCTGACTGTTGCACCGACCATTCCAATGGGCTGCCCTTCCTGGAACGCCAGCCAGAATTCGGTACCCTCGCAAGAGGCTCTTTGTTTCCACTGGTCGCTGTCGTAGCCCGCAGCAGTTGTGTAACTGACACCGAAAGCCGTTGGCGCGTCCAGCAGCGCGGCGAGCCTGACCTGCTTCAGTAACCTCCAGTCTTTCTCGGTCGTTGCTCGGATGTTCATCGCTGTGCTTGATATCCACCTATCCAGGTTTACAAGTACTAAATCAGGTTTGCGAGTCGGGTACCTGCTCCGTTTCAGCCCCTGTCCGAAACAGCCGGGCCGCTACCTCTTGCCCTCGCTCCAACCCCTCTTCCGTCAACCAGACAGATTTTTTTTGTTAACTGGATTACTGATGAAACCATGCTCATGCAGCCGATTCATGATCTCGAAGTCGAACCCTTTCCACGCCGTGCCTTCGTCGAAACTGTAAATAGCCAACAGAGCAAGCACCGCATCTTCAATCAGTTTGTCGTCGTATTGCATGATCGTTTCTCCATCAGTACAGACAGCACCTAGGTAATCGGAAGCAGCACCTTGAATATCGTGCCTTGCTCAACGGTGGACACTACCTCGATTTCGCCCCCATGGGCGGACACTATTTCTGCCGCAATGAACAGCCCTAACCCGAGCCCGGCGGACGCACCTTTCTCTGTGGCCGCATAGGTTGAGTAGCGGGCTTGTGGATTGAAAATGTGAGGCAGCACATTGGCAGGGATGAGCTCGCCGCGGTTTTGTACACTGAACACCGCGCAGTCGTGCTCCCTCGAAAGTGTCACAAGGATCGGCTGCTGCAAATCCCCATGCCGAACCGCATTGCCAATCAGGTTATTGAGCACCTGCTCCATGCGACCTGGGTCGTACATCCCCGTCACAGGCTCACTTACACTCAAGATTATCTGTGCACGAGGAAATGCGGTGCGCACCTCATCGATGACAGACGCGCAAAGGGCACCAAGATCAGTATTTTCAGGATCTACCGGGATGCCACTGCCGAGATTGCAACGGGCCAAGTCGAGCAGGTCGGTCACCATCTGGTTGGCTCTACCCACACTCGCGCTAATCTGCCCTGCCAGCTTTCTGTCCCTGGCGTCCAGATTCATGCTTTTGCCAAGCAGGTCACTCGCCATTAATACAGCGCCCAAGGGTGAGCGAAGGTCATGGCCCAATACCCCTAGTACTGTTTTCCGGGTGGTTTCCACTGCTTCTCCGTAGATCGCAATCGACTCGATGAGCGCCTGGTCGATGGCTTCGTTGAAGCGGATCATGTCCTGAAAGTCATGCTCATCGTCGATGCGACTGCCAGCCAGCCATAATCGGAGAACACTGGACCGAAGAGCGCGATACTCGGAAACCATCTGATCCATGGAGAACCCCGCCACGAATCGTGTCATCGCATGAGTCTGGGAGGCCGCATCCCCATCGGCTACCGGGCCCTGCCCATGGGATTTTGCGATCTGCTGCCGTTCGGTCTGGGGCGTTTGCATGTCTTCAGCCACAGTCATCAATATTTGCGCGGCATGATCCCTCAACCCTTGGGTATCCATCGCAGGCATGCTGGTTTCAACAGTCCGCGCAAAGCTCTCCCAAGCGGCCAAAATTTGCTCGAGATGCCGAAGAATGAACGCGTGAAGTCTCATCGTGATCCTTGTGCAGGCAGGATGGGTAGCAAGCCAATGCCACTGTGCGGTTCAAGATTAGCGCTGAAAAAGTGGATAGCATAGCCGCATTTCTTACCCTACTCGCCATATCATCGCGCAGCGGCTTTGCGGATCAAAGCCATACTCGAACTCCTCGTTCAGTATTGCCGCAAGCCTCGCCCCCAAGTCTGTGAAGACAATGATCGCGGCGGTCACTGCTAATGAATCATTGCGGCCTTTTTTCGGCGTCGGTTGCAAACCAGCGGGTGGTTAACCACAAAGTTTTAAAGTCATTTGCCGCCCCCACGGGGCGGCGCATAAAGTCAGGAGCGGATCAACTGCAGGCGATCTCGACCAGCCTCGGTGATGGCGTTCTCCCCTTCATCGCTAATGCGATACCGGCCTGACACCATCTTGGTTATCGAGAACCGGACCAGCCCACTTTCGGACAAGGCTTGGCCAGCCTCGAAGCTCATTACCTGTTCCAAGTCGAAGACCTTGATTTCTCCGATTTTGTAACGAGCAAAAGCCATCAGGGCGTTATCCAATTCTTGTTGGCTGATCTTCTGTGCGACGTCCATTCGACCTCCCAGGTCATGAGAGCCCCGGTCCGTGGGATTAGAGGTAAGGTGCCGGGGATGAGTTAAAGGCGGACCGTACTACGACACTACAGAGCTCGCCACTGGCTTTCCATCCATGCTGGATAGGTGGGCAGGCCAAGGATATGTGCCCGATCAGAAGGGCCCCAGCTCCGCTGCGGTGGTTATGGCGCCCGCCGAGCGGAGGACGGCACCTTCACCGCCTCGCAGTGCGAAGCGCGCTGATTGGCTGGTTCAAGCTCAGGAAGACCCTGCGATTGGCCCAGCAATTGAATGCTGGGCCGGAACGGCAAGTTACAGCACTACAGTGGCCAGCATGCCTAAGGCACCTAGCGTGAAGCCAATGAGCGCTCCCCGCCCAGGTGACTCATGAAACAGAGCCCAGACAACGACGGGCTCAAGAAGCAACAAAGAGGTCACTGACACCACGGTGACGATCCAGATATCACCGACTGCAACGTATCCAAGCCAGTATGCTGCCAGTAGGCAAATACCTGCAAAACACATCAGTACCAAGGGAAGAAAGAGTGTCTCCCACGAAGCACTTCCTGTTTGGGCGAGCTTGGCGACAACCACTTCACTGTAGATTGCACAGAACTCACCGACCACCATCAAGCCTAGAGCAGAAACTCCGAGTAGTTCTTTGGACATATCAAAAATTCCTTCGTATTCAGCGAACTATTTTTCCGCTCCCAGCTGGCGATGCCGCTGGCCGGAAGCACGTTGCAGGAATACGAAGCGGCCTTGAACAGGCCTGAATTATCGAAATACTTTCCCATGCTCATGTCCTTCAATGGGGTGAGGCTCAGTAACAAACTGCGAAACCGTTCAGATCATACGGCCCCTGAACCAACCTGAACAACCAGCGCCGCGGCGGGCTAACGTCAAGAGCCCGAATCACCTGCTCGACGGTGCCCGCGGTAGTGCCATGTAATGCGAGCGGTGTTAGCCTTCATGCGAATCCGCAGGCAAAGGATATGGAGATGAGCGTCAACTGGCACTCAGGGCCGATTACCCGAACCACCCCACTCGATAGCAACTACCGCAACACTCAGAAAGTCAGACAGTTCCTGGCCCGCGAATGTGGCGAGGCATTCAAGTTCGATCGTGCCTTCATGGCTTGGATCAAGAGCGGCGCACCTGTCACCATGGGCGACGTCGCAGATGAATGGCTGCGTAAGCGCCGCTGACTAAGGCACGGCTCGGCAGAAGGTTCATCAGCCGACTCCTCCCCTACAACTCAAGACCCCCGGCGTCTTGACCAGTAGGCCGTGACAAGCAGCACCAGGCCAGGCACGAGCAGACCAACTGCGGTGTACCCGAAGGCTTCCTGCCCCGAAGCGCCAACGGCGGCGAAGGCAGTGCCTATCGCAACAAGCGGTAAACCCGCGAAGTAAAAGGGTTTGGCTGTCTTGCCCATATCGAATCTCCTGTTTGACACCCTCTTTTACCACATGAGCCCGCCGACATGCCCGGGCGAGGATGACCTATATCATCCAGCCCCCGAAGCCCCAACGACGCGCGGGTAACTCATCGGCGAGCCGCAGCAACCCGTCGTGGTGCGCACATGAGCAGTCGCATCTTCGCGCGACATCGTCGTAATGGACAAACCCGTCATGGAGAGAAATGCCGGCAGCGCCGGGTTGAAGTTGGCGTTAGCACTCGACATGCGCTAATGTCCGCCGCCCTGTTCCGGCCAATCAAAGGACTGCGCGTGCCCGAAACCACCTACACCCCAAACCAACCAGGCCCGACCACCGCACAGCCGTTAAACAAACACCGTCCTTTCTACGTGGTGTCCAAAGGCAAATTTCTCACCCTCTGGGTTTTGTCTATAGGCCTGTACCAGATCTACTGGGCTTACAAGAACTGGAAGCAGTTGGAACGCAGCAAAGGCGAAAAACTGTGGCCCATAGCCAGGGCATTCTTCGCGCTGTTTTTCACCCACGCCCTGTACCGCGAAGCCGATAACCAGCTCAAGCGTGACGGCAGCGACTTCCAGTGGCGCCCTGTCGGGCTGGCGACGCTGTTCGTGATTGGCCTGCTCATCAGCAACCTTGCCGACACTCTGGCGCGGCGGAACATCGGTTTCCCCATTGCTGACATGGTCAGCCTGGGGATCCTGCCGGTCACCGGTTGGATCGCCTGGCTGGGCCAACGCGGGCTGAACGCTGCCGCTGGGGATCCAGAGGGTCGCAGCAACGCGCGCTTCACGCCGCTCAACTACGTGCTAATGGTGCTTGGTGCGCTGATACTGGTGCTGGCCTGCTACGGCTTGACACTGCCTGCGGAGTGAACACTGGCGGACACGCAATTTGCTTGGGCGTCCCCTTTTTGTCCCAAATGCAGGGGGTTGCGCAATCTGCAGGCTTAAAAAAGCCCCGCTGATGCGGCTTGCAGCACGTTATCAGTTCCCAAACAAAGTCGAAACGGAGCGGCTACAGGCCGCATTCTACAAGGGTCGGTGTTTCAGTTTTGGAACCGATTTTTACCCTTCTCGGCACCCTACCTACACGCCCGCCGTCCTGGCTGGCGTCACTCCCACTCTGCTTCTGACTCGAACCAGAGCAACCCCATGGCGCCCCCTCCTCCCGCTCTTGTGAGCCCAACCATGGCGGCCCAAATAGCCAAGCCGACGACAGGCAACGCGAGCAACATGAGCGCCCACATGGCCTTTGTCACGTCGGCCTTGTCGCTGCGAAACTCACTGATGATTGCCCACAAATCGACCAGCAAGATGATCACCGAAACAGCGATCCAGAAGTACGTCACCGGATCAGTCATGATTCTTTCTGCTCGTCGGGTACTAGGCGGCTGCAGCGACTCGGTTTCACCGCAGCCCAGTTACCCTGAAAAAGCCGCTCAGCTCATCTAAGTTCAGGACATTTCCCTTGGCCTGGACAGGCAGGGGCTTCTAACTCTGAACCAACCCAAGCGCAAACGCGTCCACCACATAACATCCAGAGGAGGACGTGTCATGGACGCGGACCCTGTTATCGACGCACTGGGATACCCCAAAACCCATAAATTACTGCTCACCACAGCCGAATCCTGCATAGCCCTCGCCACGACCGGGGCCGCTGGCCGTATTCAGCGCTTCTTTGGCGAACGTGCCGATGTCATGCGCCAAGGTGCGCACTACGAGCTGTCGCGCCTGGCACTTTACCGCCGAGGCTGGCTGCGCGGGGAATCAGCCTGAGGACAGAGACATGAATGAAGACGAGTTGCTTTCAAGGCATGAGCCGGTAGAAGAGGACATGCGCATGCAGGAGCGGGTGTGGCGTTTCGAGCGGGTGGGCTGGTATGTCCTGGTAGTGATTATCCTACTGGCCCTGGCCGGGGCCTTCGGCAACGGCCCGCTCAGCGACGCCCAGGTCACCAGCACTGACGGGCGTATACAAGTAGAGTACCAGCGCCTCAGCCGCAGTGGCACCACGGACGACCTGCGCATCACCGTTCACGGTATAGCCGGGAAACCTGTGAAAGTAATGCTCGGAGGAAGCCTGCTGCGTGAAGCCAGTATCGAAACAATGCAACCCGAGCCGCAGTCATCCATTTCTCACGGCGAGGCGCTGCTACTGCAGCTCGGCACCAGTCGAGACGGTATCGCCACGCTCTACCTGACCTTGCGCAGTGAATCTGTCGGCACCCTGGAAGGTATCGTCAGGACTAGTCCGACCAGCGCAGTAAGTTTCTCCACCTTCCTTTATCCGTAGGAACGAGCTATGGACTCCATCCTTCGCGCGGCGGGTATGTACGTCGCTCTCATGCTACTGTTTCGCGTTGCCGGTCGACGCTCGCTGGCAGACCTGACCACCTTCGACTTTGTCCTCTTGCTGATAATTGGCGAGGCAACCCAGCAGGCGCTGCTCGGCGACGACTTTTCCTTCATCAATGCCATGCTGGTGATCGCAACCCTGATTGTTCTGGACGTCGGTCTGTCGCTGGCGAAGCTCAATTCGAAACCGCTAGCGCGATTGCTGGATGGCCATGCAACCCTAGTGGTCGAACAGGGCCGCTTCCTGCACCAGCGTATGCGCCGGGCGCGGCTGACAGAAGATGACATCTTGGAGTCGGCACGGGACAGCCAAGGCATCGAACATGTCAAGCAGATCAAGTTCGCCATTGTTGAGCGCAACGGCAAGATTTCAGTCATCCCCAAGGAGTGACATCCGCATCCGGCCGCAGGAGATACTCCGTCAGACTGAGTGAGCAGGCTGTGATTCCCTCGACCAGTACCATCTCGAAACCATGGGTATTTTCTGTCGGAATCGCGATACACCCCGCCCAGGCATCAGTACCAGTACTGAGCACAGCACTCGCATCAGACGCAAAGTCGGCTAGCAATGCTGGCTGCGGCGTGAAGCCGGCTCTGCGCGTTGCCGCCATCAAGGCCTGCACCACACTGCGGCTGTAGTATCCCTTCTGGTCACCGGTGTTGATGATAGGGTCGGCCGATAGCTGGGTGCCGTACTCGTCCAGTACTGGCCCGACCTCCACGGCTATCGTCGTATCACCTGGCAGCCTGGCGGCTGCATACATAGCGCCGGCATTGGACTCCTCCTCGAGCGTTGTCAGGACGAACCACACATCTTGGTGCAGTTCGCTCCGCCGGTTTTGTAGCAGGTGTGCGCAGTGAAGTGCCGCCGCCAGCGGGGCTCGGTCATCAAGAAAGTGTGCAGCGATGCAATCATGCACTTTGAACGGTTTACGCCAGTGCTGGCTGAGCACCACCCTGGTGCCAGGGCGAACGCCTGCATGTTCCAGCGCCTGCTTGGATTGGCGGGTCACGACGTAGACATCCTGCCACTTCACCGCACCGGAAAGCACGTCACGCCCATTGGCGCTATGCCCGCTGTTATGCATCGACCCGTATGACAACACCCCTGGTAACACTAGGGCATCGCCGAGGATGTCAACGGGGCATACTCCGAAGCAGATCGGCTGCGCGCCGCCCAATGCCATGACTTCCAGCGTACCGTCCTGCCTAACTTTCTTGACGATCATCGCGATCTCGTCGAGATGGGCCATGACTCGTATCGCTGCATCGGGGCTGCCTTTATCGGCACCCCGAACAACTCCCACCAGGTTGCCGGCATTGTCGGTGAAAATCTCATCGCAAACTTCTGCCAGCATCTGTCGTGCGACCACCCGCACCTCGTCTTCCTGGCCGCCAGGCCCACGGGCGTGCAGTAACGCCTCCAGTAAAGGCAAGATCTCCATGGCCATTCCTCGTCAATTCAGATGGCGCCAGTAGACCGCTGCCGCCGCTCATGTGTTCAGCAGCACCAAACAGTGCCGGCTGTGGTGGCCAGGATGCGACGCATGCGGACGGACCTTGACCCGCACAGCAGCGGCATCGGATCCCAAATTACGTCGTTAAGCCCCACCGCCATCCATAGATGAGGCGCCTGTCCCAACAGCGTGATAATCACCGCCTGCAATGGCCAGAAGGAACCCGCGGCCAGCAAGTTGTTTCAGGTCTCGACATTCGCGCCAGTCAATAAGCCCGACCCGATACATCTCGTCGGCAAGACTGAGTAGCTCGTCGTGGTGCGTGCTCGGGCATTCGCGTCTTCGCGCAACGTCATCGTAGAGCGCAAACCAGTCATTGAGCGCAAGACAACAGCACTGCTCTTGGGCTATCTGCTCTGTGATTGCGTTCATACCGATAGCACCTAGGGCTGCTGATAGTGACCTGGTGACGTGCCACGCACGTGTTCATGCTCGATACGCTGTACTTGAACATCGGTGAAAGAAGTCGCTTCGTTTCTATGGAGGCCTTGAAGGTACGCGCGGGCGTCCTCACGGCTCAGATTTTCCTGGTCGCAACGTAACTCGCACGTACCAGGCTGGTTGTCGAGGATGTAGCTGATTAAATACAGGTGATGGGACATGACGAACATCCTATGCGCTGGGGGCTTAGTTGGATGGATACCAATCTCATCGCATCCGTTCAGCCCAATTGATAACTGGTTGAAAAAGTCCTTTATCGCACTCGGTGCTAAATGCCTGTGCCCTTGCTTTCTGCACCGCGGTTAATAGTGGTTTGAATGCCCGCGCGTGTTGTTCAACGCCTCTAGAAAAACGAGCCCAGCTCTTTAGTGCATTCCGTCGATCAATCCAGAATTCTTTGCACTTCCTGCCGCTTGACCTCGGTCACTGATGAACACAGACCTTCCTGTGTAACTACCGACATGAGGTGTCAATCATGGCTAGCAATCAAGACGACCGCGGTAATCAAGGCGGTAACGCCAACACCAATCCAGGCAACTTCGCCAACGACCGCGAAAAAGCGTCCGAGGCCGGGCACAAGGGCGGCCAGATGTCCGGCGGCAACTTCAAGAACGACCCGGAGCGCGCCTCCGAAGCTGGGAAAAAAGGCGGTGAAGCGTCGGGGGGTAATTTCAAGAACGACCCTGAGCGAGCTTCCGAGGCTGGCCATAAAGGGGGGCAGGCTTCCGGGGGGAATTTCGCCAATGACCGTGAGAAAGCCTCCGAAGCCGGGCGGGTCGGTGGCCAACATAGCCATGGCGGCGGTCGTAAAAGTGACGACAACCGCTAGTCATCCGTGAAACGCGCAGGGGCAGTTCTGCTGCCTCTGCACACTGATGAGGAAAGTTTATGTTCATGCACAACAAGCGATTGCAATACACCGTCCGCGTGGCGCAGCCCAACCCAGGCTTGGCGAACTTGCTGTTGGAACAGTTCGGCGGGCCGCAGGGCGAGTTGGCGGCCGCCATGCGCTACTTCACCCAGGCCGTCAGCGAGGATGATCCAGGACGCAAGGACATGCTCTACGACATCGCCACCGAAGAACTGAGTCATCTGGAAATCATCGGTTCGATCGTGGTGATGCTGAATAAAGGTGCCAAAGGCAGTTTGGCAGAAGGCGTTGAAGCAGAAGGAGAGCTGTACCGCTCTCTGACAGGCGCAGGCAACGACTCGCATGTTACCAGCCTGTTGTATGGGGCCGGCGCACCGTTGATAAATTCTGCAGGCGTACCCTGGAGCGCTGCTTACATCGACACCATCGGTGAACCTACTGCGGATCTGCGCTCAAACATTGCCGCCGAGGCAAGGGCCAAGATCGTTTATGAACGGCTGATAAACGTGACGGATGACCCCGGCATCAAGGACGCCCTGGGTTTCCTCATGAGCCGGGAGATTGCCCACCAGATGTCCTTCGAGAAGGCGCTGCACGCCATCCAGCCTAATTTCCCGCAGGGTAAATTGCCGGGTGACCCTGAGTTCAATCGGACCTACTTCAATCTGTCCCAAGGGGAGGAAATGCGCGGCGCATGGAATGAAGGGGAGCACTGGATTTACGTGGACGAGCCTCAGCCAGCGGTGGACGGTGGTGATGGCTCGGCCAGTGTCCAGCTCGACGAGGTCGGCGCGCAGACAGTGGAGGCAATGAAGCTGCGCACTCAATCGGATCCTGATGCCCAGCCGCTGACAGGAGCCGAACTGGGCAAGGTGAATACTGGCCAACAATGAGAAAAGACCGCGCCGGAATTCCCGGCGCGGCACCTCACAGCCTAGCGCTTGGCTTCAACGTCAGGGTCAGCCGACCGCGTCAGAAACGCGCGGGTCACCTCCGGCAGATGCTCTTTCAGCCACTGCGCCATGGCGACTTCTTCCTCGAGAATCGAGCGACAAGCTTGCTCCGTGGCGCTGTCACCGGCCATCTGCGCTGCTTCGATGAGCACGGTGTATGAAGCAATTTCCATATTCTCGAAGACGTAACCTGCCATCGCGCCTTTGACCACCTCGTCGCTCATGGTCATGCCGCCTACCGCTTGGCCAAACGCCATCAATTTGCCTGCCAGGTCCTTGAATGTAGACGTGCTGCCCCCCAGGCGTTCGATGCACTCCACCAGTGCGCGCTGCTGGCCTTGTGTCTCCTCGATATGCCTGACAATTCGCCCCTTGAGTTCTGGGTAGTGCTCCAAGCGCTCTGCCTGGCCCTTAAGCATGCTTTCTGCCTGTTGCTCCATCGCGTGTGCGTCACGTAGCCAGTCCAGTAGGTTTTCCTTTGGAGTTGCCATGATCTATCCCTCGCTTGCAGTGGTAGGTAGCTCTTAAGAACCCATGACATCTGCGAAGCTCACCTGGATCGACAAGTGGTTTTACACCACCAGCCTCGATAAGGCTGAGCTGTCAGCGAGATGCTGCCGTGCCCCTTCTGCGGCCAGCAGGACTTTCTCATCGAGCGCCTAGACAGCGACGCCACAGTGGTGATCTGCCAAGGCCTGACTAGGCCGCATGAGGCTTGCCTGGCCCGTGGCCCAGTTGGCGGGGCACAGGATGAGGGCGAAGAGCAGCCAGGCCGCGACAAGGCGATCGAGCTGTGGAATGCGAGAGCCGAGAAACCAACGTTGTGGAAGCCTGACCACGCCATCCTGACGCCAAGCGCACATTTGTACCCCAACCAGAAAACGAGCTTTCGGCTACGACTTCGCTCCTCGCTTAGATGCCGCAGGAGCCACGGCCATATGGCGAGCTCGCCCTACGCCCCAGGCCAGCGCGCGCGTCATTGACTCACCAGGGCGTGAGTCATAGGCCTCCTCGTCCAATGCCATGCCTGAGGGCGAGTACACGCCCAAGAACAACTGAGTTGTGCCCGTCCGCGATAACCGTACCTGTACGTCGATGAAAGTGCCGTCATTGAGGGTTTCTTCATGGGTTCGGTGATGCAGCGAAGGATCGGCCCATTCCCAAAAGGTATCTCCGCGAATTCTCATACAGCCATCCTTGAATAAACCGTTGAGGTAATTAAGGCGATTAAAGATAGCTCACCAGATGTACTGGGCGATCTATTTAAGCGGCACATATTTCCTGACTAGACCAACGGCATTTAAAACTGTACGCACAACTTCCTTTGTATAACTGCTTCCACATAATTGCGACGAAGGAATTTCTATGTCCGAAGCATTGAAACTAATCCTACGAGCGCCTATTGAGCGCGATCAAGACGGCTGGTGGCACCATCCCGACGGACCGGAGTTCGAAGAGGACGTGGCAGCCTTTAAGGCCTGGCTTGTACAGCAGGGCCTTGAGTTACAACAGTGGCACATGGACTCAGATATCGGTGAGCAGCACCCCTACGCCGATGGGGATTGCCATTGCCTCGGGTGGAAGCCGGAATGCCCAGGGCCAGAGTGGTTTCTGCTTGGAATTTTCGATACCGAGGAAGGGCCGTGCGTTAGCTGGGTTCGGCGCAAGGCCGAGGAAGCTTGGTCACTGAATGGCGTCGACGGATCGTGGGATTACCCGAACCTTACCGCTCTGATCCGCGACAACTTCGGCAGCGCCGCGGAAGGCACAAGCTTCGGCCCAGGCCTTGGCAATGGCCTCAAGGTGGGCGATACCGTACATTCCGGCACCGTCTGCAAGGCCGACCCTGCCGTATTCCTCACGGATGGCGATGAGCTGCTCAACCACATGTTCGGGGCAGCAGCTGGAAGCGATGCGGGCGAATGGGTCTACAACTACGGGAAGCGCATGAGCTGGCCGATGTTACGCAACAGGTGGGCGGACGCTCGCGAGGCTGCCAGGACGAAGGCTGAAGTTGGGCACATTTCAACCGCCTTCCGGGTTTAAATATGGGGCCTAATGTCGCGCTTGTTTCGGCACAGGGTGTAGTGGTCAACTCATTCCGGACACGGTTTTGAGTTTTTCTTCAGCTTTGGCCGGAGCCAGTCCATTGTTGAATT